>NZ_JBFUMG010000467.1:0-3511 GCF_054049495.1 Phyllobacterium sp. P5_D12
GACTAAAACGGCACGTTGCATTTTTTCTCCTCCCAACGAAAACCATCGAAAATCAACGAAATCGATTGCAAATGGCTTCCGTAAACGTTTACGATTTCATATCGGAGTTTTATTTTTGTCAATCCCTCATTTCGGTGTTTTATGAGGGGCGGCCCTCAGAACGAGCGCGCCAAGGAGAAAAAAGTGTGAGTATTCGGGACCTTGCCCGCCATCTAAATATTTCGATCGGGACTGTTTCGCGGGCGCTGAATGGCAAGTCCGACGTCAATCCCGAAACCCGCGAGCGTGTGCTCCTCGCCGCGAAAGAATTCGGCTATGTCCCGAACCAGTCCGGCCGCAGCCTGCGACAGGGTACCACCAACACGATCGGTTTCATGATCGAGTCGTCTATCGAAACGGCCGACAATGGCGGCAGCTTCTTCATGCCGGTGTTCGAAGGCGTGCAATCCGTATTCAGGCGGCATCAACTCGATCTCGTGGCTCTACTGTGTGGAACCGACGAGGATCCCGGTGCCTATCTCAATCGCATAGTCGGACGCCGGTTCGTCGACGGATTGATTATTTCAGCGACAATGCGCAATGACCCGCGAATAACATTCCTGCTCGAGCGGAAAATCCCCTTTGTCACGCTTGGGCGCAGCGCCACGGGCGGCCAGTATCCCTGGATCGATCTTGACTTTGAAGGCGTAGCGGCAACCGCGGTGACCCGGCTGCTCAAATTCGGTCATCAGCGAATTGCAATCGGCGTACCGGCGAGCGATATCAATCTTGGCTACGTTTTCGTGGAAGGTTACAGACGCGCTTTGAGCGCCAATGGCATCAGCTTCGATCCCGGTCTTGTTTTTCCGGCGAACAGCAATGAAGAGGGCGGTTACCGGGTTGCTACCGCAATGCTGGCGCAGAAGCAGATGCCGACCGCGGTCATTCTGGTGAATGAAAACATGGCGATCGGTCTTTACCGGCGCTTCTACGAAGCGGGTATCCATCCCGGCCGGGACATTGCCGTCGTTGGTTTTCGCGAAAGCACGCAAAGTCGCTTCCTGTCGCCCACTCTCACATGTTTTCGGATTTCGCTCCGCGATCTCGGCATTAAGTTAGCCGAAGCATTGCTTTCAACCATGCCGGCTTTCGCGAGTAATTATCCGCAGAACAGCATTGACTTGGTCTGGCCGATGGAATTGGTACCCGGCGAAAGCGATGGTCCTTGGCATGGAACCTGATTGGTTAGAGGTCGCTGGTTATCTCGATGGCGTCATCAGATGCCTACGYGGCCACCATCGCCTACCGCCGGCGAACTTGCTGCTGCCGACTTCATAGCAATTAGACGCGTTCAGGTTATGAAGCTGTTTGTGACAGATCCAGGCCCCCGCCCGGGGAAGTGCACGGCGATCATCCCGCGGCCTGGAGATCTCTTCGATCCAGAGACACAGCTAAGGCTACAGTGTTGATTTTCATCAGTTTTCTATGGCGTTGGCGGTAGGTCTGGGGCTCGATCCATCAAAAGCTTGGAATTCGCCGCCCCCTACGGGGTTCGCCGCATAGCACGATCACGGACCAGGCATTCCGCTACTTGAGAATTGACCCAACCAAGGCAATCATCGCGGCTCCTGATAAGAGATTTGATGGACTGGTTGAAATGCCGTTGAGCTGCAAAGTTTTGCGTCCGGACTGGCAGAGATAATATTCGGCCAGCAACTATCGAGGGAGCGAAAAATGAAACTATTCGATCTGCAGGGTGAAGTGGCCATCGTTACTGGCGCGGGCAGTGGCATTGGGCAGGCCATAGCAATTGGGATAGCTGAGGCTGGAGCTGATGTCGCCTGTTTTGGCCATCGCTCAAACGGTGGTTTGGACCAGACCGCAGAAAAGATTCGTGCTCTGGGCCGCAAGACCTTGACGTTCGAAGGTACTGTAGTCTCAGCGAAGGACCTTTCTGGGGCGATCGAACGAATTGAGAAACAGCTTGGCCCGTTGACCATTGCTGTTAACAACGCAGGCATCGGCGCTGGCGGCGAAGCCGAGACACTGGAGCTGAAGAACTGGCAGCGGGTCTATGACGTTAACGTTACGGGCGTTTTCCTGTCTTGCCAGGCTCAAGCGCGCGTAATGCTGCCCCGTAGGAAGGGGTCCATTATCAACGTCGCTTCCATATCTGGCTCGATCGTCAACCGCGACCTGAAGCAGGCAGATTATAATTCGTCCAAGGCCGCTGTCATTCATCTCTCCAAGAGTCTGGCGATGGAGTGGATTGGCCGTGGTGTTCGGGTCAACTCGATTAGTCCTGGATACACACTRACACCCATGAATCGTCGGCCTGAAGTTGCCGACCAGGTGGAGATATTTGCGCGGGATACGCCGATGGGTCGCTTGGCGACGCCTGAGGAAATGATCGGTCCCGCCGTATTCCTTTCGAGCCGCGCTTCGTCGTTCGTCACGGGCATCGACCTTGTCGTCGATGGTGGATTCACCTGCTGGTAGCGGTTAGTAGGATGAGGGATTTGCCAATCCCTCGGCCTGCCACCACGGTCTACCGCAATATAGACTTGATCCGCCCACCGGCATTCATCGGCTCCAACGGCTGAAGCAAGCAGGCCGCATCGGCGCGTTCGGCCTTGGTGTGAATGAGAACGAGGTTTGCCTGGAAGTGATGGTGGCGGCGGAACTCGATGTGTTTTGGCTGGGCGTCTCACGCTAGTTGACCACTCGGCAGAAGAGGCGCTTGTCGCACGATGCCGGAGGCGATGACCCACCCGGCGGTCACATCGGTGCTCCTGGGGACCGGGTAAACGCGTTCCCTGATCCGCAATCTCGATGCGATCTATGCGCCGTGGCCCGAGGGCGGTGATGCCATCTTCGACCCGCTAGGATAGGGCGTGAATGCGCAGCGAGGAAAGTAGGGTCTGCTTCGATGTGCGAAGGTGATCGCGCGCGGCCGCGAGTGCTGAGGCTTCGTCGCGCGATTTCAGGGCCGCGATCAGTCTCAGATGTTCGTCGATTGCGGCTGCATTACGCTCGCGTTCGTCCTTCTTATCCCACTGATAATGGTAGTGGAAAATCAATGAGATTACCTTCTGGAACTCGGCGACGAAGCGATTGCGCGTGATGCTGCCTATCGTTAGATGAAAGCGCTCGTCCAGCAGGGAAAAATCGTGAAAGCGCTCATCTATTGCCGCTGCCAGTGCGCGATGCGCCTCGTCGAGCTCCTCTATCCTGTGCCAAATCTGGTGGCTGTCGGGCAGCGCGATGAGCTGCGAAATCGCGTTGAGCTCAATCATCATTCGGAAATCGGAAAGCTCGATCGCGAAATCAGAAGTGAATCCAACCAGTTCCCATCCGTTTTTAGGTCGACGTTTGACAAGGCCGAACCGGCTGAGCGACGCTAAAAATTCCTGCAGGCCGGGGACGCTGACCCGAAACTGTCGGGCAAGTTCGGCGACATTGAGCGGCGTGCCCGGCGGCACGTCGAAGCGCAGGATCCAGTAGAGAAACTGACGTTCGAGCTCTTCTGGGG
>NZ_JBFUMG010000468.1:0-3508 GCF_054049495.1 Phyllobacterium sp. P5_D12
GTCGAAATGGTGATGCCGCGCGCCTTTTCTTCCGGCGCTGCGTCAATCTGGTCGTACGGCTTGTACTCACCGAAATACTTCGTAATCGCTGCCGTCAACGACGTCTTGCCATGGTCAACGTGACCAATCGTGCCAATGTTGACGTGCGGCTTGTTACGTTCAAACTTGCTCTTAGCCATCTGAGCTCTCCGTTAACTGTTCGCCTGCTCAGGCTTTACTTCAACTGTCACGCGCAACCTTATGGTTACGCAAACTTCTTCTGAATTTCCTGCGCGACTGCTGCCGGTACAGGTTCATAGTGATCGAACTGCATGGTGTACTGTGCACGGCCCTGGCTCATCGAACGCAGGTTGCTCACATAACCGAACATGTTGGCCAGCGGCACCTGTGCATTGATGACGGTCGCAATACCACGCGGTTCTGTACCGAGGATCTGACCACGACGTGAGTTCAGATCGCCAATCACGTCACCGACGTAATCTTCAGGCGTAACGACTTCGACCTTCATGATCGGCTCGAGCAACTGGGCACCGGCCTTCTGCGCACCTTCGCGGAACGCAGCGCGAGCTGCGATTTCGAAGGCAAGAACCGACGAGTCCACATCATGGTATGCACCGTCGATCAGCGTGGCCTTCACGCCGAGCATCGGGAAGCCTGCGAGCGGACCCGCACCCATGACGCTCTGGATACCCTTTTCAACACCCGGGATGTATTCCTTCGGAATGGCACCGCCGACGATCTTCGATTCGAAGATGAAATCGTCGCCGTCATGCGGCTCGAAGATAACCTTGATACGGGCGAACTGACCCGAACCACCGGACTGCTTCTTGTGGGTGTAATCGATCTCGGCCTTGCGGGTGATCGATTCACGGTAGGCAACCTGGGGGCTACCTGTATTTGCCTCGACCTTGAACTCGCGACGCATACGGTCAACGAGAATGTCAAGATGAAGTTCGCCCATGCCCGAGATGATGGTCTGGCCGGATTCTTCGTCAGTGCGGACGCGGAACGAAGGATCTTCAGCAGCAAGACGATTGAGCGCGAGGCCCATCTTTTCCTGGTCGGCTTTGGTCTTTGGCTCTACCGAGATCGAGATAACCGGCTCCGGGAATACCATGCGCTCGAGGATAACCGGCTTCAACGGATCGCAGAGCGTATCACCCGTTGTGGTTTCCTTGAGGCCTGCGAGAGCAACGATGTCGCCGGCAAAGGCTTCTTCGATGTCTTCACGCGAGTTGGAATGCATCTGCAGCATGCGGCCGATACGTTCGCGCTTTTCCTTGACCGTATTGTCGAGCGAAATGCCCTTGGTCAGCTTGCCGGAATAGATGCGGCAGAAGGTCAGCGAACCAACGAACGGATCGTTCATGATCTTGAAGGCGAGCATGGAAAGCGGCTCGTCGTCGGACGACTTGCGGGTCGTTTCCGCATCGGTCTTCGGATCGATGCCCTTGATGGCAGGAACGTCAACCGGCGAAGGCAGATATTCAACAACACCGTCAAGCAAAGGCTGCACGCCCTTGTTCTTGAAYGCCGAACCGCAGAATACCGGATGGAAGTCAACGCGGCATGTGCCGATGCGGATCAGAGCGCGCAGGGCGTCATTGTCCGGCATGTTGCCTTCGAGGTAAGCCTCGGTCGCAGCTTCATCGACTTCGACAGCAGTCTCGATCAGCTTTTCGCGATATTCTTCGGCCTGATCCTTGAGATCGGCAGGGATTTCAACGACGTCCCACTGTGCGCCGAGCTGTTCGTCGCGCCAGACAAGTGCCTTCATCTCGATGAGATCGACAACACCCTTGAACTCTGTCTCGGCGCCAATCGGCAGCTGCATGACGAGAGCCTTGGCACCAAGACGGGTCTTGACCATCTCGACGCAGCGATAGAAATCAGCGCCGGTCTTGTCCATCTTGTTGACGAAGATCATGCGCGGAACATGATACTTCTCAGCCTGACGCCAGACAGTTTCAGTCTGCGGCTCAACACCGGCATTGGCATCGAGAAGCGCAATCGCGCCGTCGAGAACGCGCAGCGAACGCTCTACTTCAATGGTGAAGTCGACGTGGCCAGGCGTATCGATGATGTTGAAACGGCGCATCTTGCCGTCACGACCCTTCCAGAAGGTCGTGGTGGCAGCGGACGTGATCGTGATGCCACGCTCCTGCTCCTGCTCCATCCAGTCCATGGTTGCGGCGCCATCGTGGACTTCACCGATCTTGTGCGACTTGCCAGTGTAATAAAGAATACGCTCCGTAGTCGTGGTCTTGCCGGCGTCGATGTGCGCCATGATACCGAAATTCCGGTAGTCTTCGATTTTATATTCGCGAGCCATGATATGGTGCCTCTAGGACTAATGTTTTCGCAATTACCAGCGGTAATGCGAGAATGCGCGGTTGGCTTCTGCCATGCGATGCGTGTCTTCACGCTTCTTCACAGCCGAGCCGCGGTTGTTTGCAGCATCGAGAAGTTCACCGGACAGGCGATCGATCATCGTCGTCTCATTGCGGCCGCGTGCTGCATTGATCAGCCAGCGGATGGCAAGAGCCTGACGGCGCTCCGGACGAACGTCGACCGGAACCTGATACGTTGCACCACCAACGCGGCGCGAACGAACTTCGACGTGCGGCGCTACATTGTCGAGAGCCTGATGGAACAGGGCAACCGGCTCCTGCTTGCTCTTGCTCTCGACTGACTCAAGCGCACCGTAAACGATACGCTCAGCAATCGACTTCTTGCCATGATGCATGACTGCATTCATGAACTTGGTCAGAACGAGATCGCCGAACTTAGGATCCGGATTGATCTCACGCTTTTCTGCACTATGGCGTCTGGACATATTCTCTGTCTCTTATCTGCATCGGGTTGACCTACCTGGTGGCCAAAGTCCCGGAAAATCTTACTTCGGACGCTTCGCACCGTACTTGGAACGGCGCTGCTTGCGGTTCTTGACGCCCTGGGTATCCAGAACACCACGGATGATGTGGTAACGAACACCCGGCAAATCCTTTACACGGCCGCCGCGGATCATCACGACAGAGTGCTCCTGAAGGTTATGCCCCTCACCCGGAATATATCCGATGACTTCAAATCCGTTCGTCAGACGCACCTTGGCGACCTTACGCAGAGCCGAGTTCGGCTTCTTCGGGGTCGTCGTGTAGACGCGAGTGCAAACGCCGCGCTTCTGCGGGTTTTCCTGCAGAGCAGGGACTTTATTGCGCTTGACCGGCGCAGTGCGCGGCTTGCGGATCAACTGGTTTACGGTAGGCATTCAACCTTCCCTCTTTGTAATGCGTATCAAAGCGCTAGCGCTTTGATACAAATCTCGTATCTTCGCCCGTCAGGGCCGTTTCAGCGCCATGCTCATGCACGAATTCGGGCAACTAAACCACCGCAAGGGTGGTTGCCCGAATAAAAGCAGAGGAAGCCCTAAAGGCCTCATGCGAGCGGYAAATTGCATTTCGATCGTAAAACGAACCCTGTTTGAGATGAACTCCAGAGCGTGTCGCTC
>NZ_JBFUMG010000469.1:0-3506 GCF_054049495.1 Phyllobacterium sp. P5_D12
AAATTGGTCATCTGAACGCGCACGCCACCTCCACACCGGTCGGAGATCTGGGTGAAATCAGGGCCATCAAGAGTGTCTTCGGTGCTGAAAACGCCGTCGCTGTCAGCGGGACGAAATCAGCAACAGGACATCTGCTTGACGCAGCCGGAGGGCTGGAAGCCATCTTCACGATTCTGGCGCTCAAGGACCAGATCGCGCCGCCGACCATCAACCTGAATACTCCGGATCCCGAAGCCGACGGTATCGATTTCGTCGCAAACGAAGCGCGACACCTGGACACCGAATACGCCATATCGAACGGCGTCGGTTTTGGCGGCGTCAATGCCAGTGCACTCTTCAGGCGCTGGACAGCGCCAAGCGCTAGCCGCTCAACGTTCGTAGTTGATGCGAGTTCTCGCACCCATAACATTATGGAACAGCACAATTGCCAGGAAGGTTGAACCCGCTATGCAGCCCACTATGTTCAACGAGAGATTTTCTCTAGCCAATCGTGGTCTGATGCGTTGGACGCTAGTCGCTGCGTCGAGTTCCATTGCTGGCGCTGTATACGCTACAGCATGGGGGCAGTCAGAAAGCTCTATTGGCGCCATCTACGGGCTATCGACGGGGCTTTTGGCCGTCTTGGTCGAGCGAGCGGCATGTCTCAATCCGCTTCGTGAGTGACTACGCAGATTGCCAACTTTCTTCTATTTCTTAGCAGCGGAAACGGTACGAACAGCATGATGCACGCTCCGTTCCGGCCGGAAGCCATAGGATAGACGATGGAAATCGCTCTCCCAGATCGGCTCCATTACCATCAACATGGCGCGTTGGACAATGCGGTCTGTCAGGGTCGGAATACCCAATGGTCGTAGCTTGCCGTTGGCTTTTGGGATATAGATGCGCTTCACCGGCTTGGGGCAATAGGTGCCCTTCAGCAGGCTTGTCCGCAGGGCGGCCAGATGCTGATCCAGTCCAGCCTGCATCCGTTGCTTGTCTATTCCGTCTATGCCGGTGTTCGTGCGCCGCTTGACGCCAGAACGATCCGGGCGGCCTCGGCAAGCCATTCCCGATCGGCAATGAGCCGAAGAAGGCGATCGAACCTTCGGTTCGGATCGCTCTCGGCCCATGTTGCGAGCTTGTGCTGCATTTCGCTGATTATCAAAGGTCTTCACCTCATTTGGTCAGGTAGTTTGCACTTCAAGCAGTTTGTACTGTTCCCCTTCGCCATGTGACAGGCTTTCCCTGCCGCGGACTACTACGGGAACTCCGCCAGCATGATGGACATCAGGGTCAACTCCCTTGCGATGCAGAACATCGTTGTCATTCCATCATGCCTTCCCTCGTTCATATGCTGGACGTCTTCGTATTGGTGAGGCTGCGGGTCGCAGTCTTTTCCCTTGCTTTCTGCAAGTCGATGCCGATGCCATGGTCTGGCTGCGTTCTCTCCATGGTCCCCAGTAAGCGCCTTACGTATGCGCTATTCTTTAGATGCGTGCCGACATACATTTCCAGCACCATCCACGGAATTCCGCCTGTTAAGCCGTGTAGGCGGAGGCGACGATTCAGCCCTCAGACACGGATGAACCGGTTCGTGTTCCTCAACCTTCCAATACTTCAGCCTCGGGAACCATCTCGGCGTAACGACTTCGCCTCAATCCCCTTTACCTGCGGGCTACATCACCCTGCCAGTTGACAGCAGGTCACCGCCGCTTGGGCTCATGTCCTCTCACAGCAGGGGACAAGGCGCTTCTTCAAATCCTCCTTTCTCTCTTGCATTCCAGTCATACGCTTCGCCCTGTTCGGAGCGAGGCGCACTGTAGGTTTCATCCATATGCCACTTGCCGGTGACGCCACGCTTGCGCCCATTGAAACGCTCCAGCAACAAAGGCGAATAACGAATAGTCCAGCGATGGATGGTCGTATGATCGACCGCAATGCCACGCTCGGCCATCATCTCCTCAAGATCGCGCAGACTCAGATTGTAGGCAAGGTACCGCGTACGTATAACAGAATGACTGATTGGTCGAACTGACGGCCCTTGAACATCAAAACTCTCCGAAACAATCGATGGGTTCCTTGCCATGCTGTCGGTAACCAAAACGTTGCAACAGAACCCTTCAGCGAGGGAAGGTACAATTTCGCACCTGCACTCCTACGTGAATTGCACGTGTGTTGCTTGAACCCCGCCGAATCCCATATGAGGGTCAGCCATCGCCCTAAGGGTTGAAGCGAGGTCCAAGAGGGGGCCTCGTGTTACAAATTCAACAGAAACGTCAAGCTTGGCGAAAAGAAATACTCTCCGCCCCGCATCGTGACGAACCCGGCGAAGGGCGCGTTGGTGATGACTCCACTCGAAGCATCGTCCCAAACCTTCGTTATCTTTTGATCGCCGGGATTGTTAGGACCTTGACCGATGATCGGATCGATGCCGTGAGGGCCTGGAGGCGCAAGCGGAAAATTGGCGTTGTTAGCCCAGATCTGCTGCGTGAACTTGAATTGCTCGGCTATCTTTTCATTATACGCCATGAATAAGAGGCCGATCCCCGCCTTGGGGAGCAGAGGGGAAACATGCGCGGTGAAGTCCGCCATATTGGCCGATTCCGGCAATTCTTCCGGGTGTGTCGTCCGTTTTACATCTTCGAACGGAATCCCTCTTCTGGGCATAATGTGTTTTCGCTCTGCGGCTTCCGGTTCCGCTCCTCCTGTGCCACGTGGATTAACCTTCCGAATGTGAGCGTGGAAAGGGCAACGGCTTCCCGGATCCCCTTGATAGTTGAAATTGTTCGCTGGCACCTCATTTCTTGCGGTGTTTGATTGTGTCGTCGGCGTTCCGTTCTCGAATCGCCCCACGATCAAAGCCCCGGCCAGTTCCCGATCGTTTCCATTCAGACCGAGGGCATTCGCTACAATCTGTTCTTGTGTTTTGAAGCCTCGTACTGCTTGTTCAAGTTTTCGAAAGACGAAAAAACTGCCGAAACTGACCGTGTCAGTGGTCCCCGGATCCTTGACAAGGGCGGCGTTGAGCGGGAATGCGGGATCCCACCGGGACGAACCCGCAGAGGCGATCTCCGCATCAATGTCTTCTTGAAGGAGCAGCGGCTGGCTGCGACCGTCGACATAACCAAAGTGTTCAATGCCTTCTCCTTCAGCGTTGCGCAGAGCTTTGCCATGTTGCACATGGATGATCGTCCCGCCCGCGTCAGTGATCAACTCTCTAATCGCGCCGGCGAGCGCTGCGGTCACGCCTTCTGTCTCTTCGCCAACGAGAACCAGGCCGTGAATGTCGTCTCGAAATGCCGATTCCCAACTCGAAACGGGTGGATCACCCAACGCTGATATACTCGCGGGCGCTTTCATGCCCGCTTTAAAATCGGGATCGTTGGGGGCACTGCTTGCCAAACCCAGTGCTTTGTATCCGTTGAAAGAAAGGGCAATATGCGTAAAAGCCCCGCCGCCCTCCCCCGTTGCCTTGAAATGCTCAACGTCCAGTAATTGCMGGTACGCACTGGTCAGATGAAAATTGG
>NZ_JBFUMG010000470.1:0-3493 GCF_054049495.1 Phyllobacterium sp. P5_D12
AAGAAACGCGGTCTCTATATCCATTTCCGTCGTATCTAGCAAGTGCGCGTCGGCAGCGGGCTTTAACGGCGAATCGGTGCGCCCCATATCGCGGGCATCGCGGCGCGTGAGATCCGCGAGAATCTCCTCATAATTGGCGCCGCCGCCATTGGACTTGATTTCATCATAGCGTCTTCTGGCGCGTGCCTCGGGCGACGCTGTGATGTAGAGCTTCACCGGCGCATCGGGGCAGACCACCGTACCGATATCGCGTCCGTCGAGTACAGCGCCGGGCGGGCGCTCGGCGAAACTGTGCTGCATGGCAACGAGTGCACGGCGCACAGCCGGCATGACCGCAACCTTTGATGCCGCCTCGCCGACAGCGTGGGCGGACAGTACTGCGCGATCAAGCTTCGTCAGATCGACGCTGCGTGCCGCCTTTTCAGCGAGAAATTCATCGTCCAGCGGCATGTTCTGATCCATCAAAACCTTGGCGACGGCGCGATAGGTTAGGCCAGTGTCCAGGTGATGAAAACCGTAAGCCTCTGCAATCCTGCGGGCGAGCGTTCCCTTGCCGGAAGCCGCGGGACCATCGATCGCGACCGTAAAATGCGTCTGCGGTGTTGGCAGATCCTTCTCATCCTTGTCGAACAGCCATTGTCCGAGCGCAAAGAGGAGGTACGCCGCAGCCAACACGAGGGTGATGATAGGCGTTATCCCGATTGTGACGAAGGCAAAGCCACCGAGCGTCGTCAACATGGATTCCAGCCAGTCGGGCATGGAAGTTGCAAAATTCTGCAGCAGCGCGTCGATGCTGAAGATCAACACGAACTGGAAGACGAACAGCCAGAACAGCAGCGCAAACAGGCCAAAGCGAACTCGCAGACCGAACCGTTCGATCACATGGGGGATGGCAACGACGGTAAATGACGTCAGCAGGAAAAACATCAGATGATCCTTCTCTTGCCCATGAAATAACCAATACCGTATCCGGCGATCGATCCAAGTGCCGGTGGTAGCAGCAGAAACTGGAATGGTACCCACTCGCTCGTATTCGCCGCCTCCGCAGCGGCCGAGACATTCCACGCATAGAGGAAGATGACCGTCAAAGGAAGAAGGACGCGAAATATCGTGCTGGTTATACCCGGCCATGGTGCGGGCGCCGTGCTCGCGACCGTGCCGCTATAGGCGCTTCGTCCCGCCCAGACAAGGAAGGGCACGCTGGACATGGCATACAGGAAATATACGGGGAGACGCGATATGAGCTCGGTCATCGCTGATTTTCTTGCTCGTTTTCAGATTTCGAGTTCGGAAATCTCCGCACCCATTCCCGTCATCATGTCCATGAATTCCGGAAAGCTGGTAACGATCATGGTCGAATCGTCGATTGTGACGGGCTTTTCGGCGGCGAGGCCGAGGACGAGAAAGCTCATTGCGATGCGATGGTCGAGATGGGTTTCGACACTGCCGCCGCCAAGCCCCTTGCCATCCGGGCGGCCACGAACGGTCAAAGTGTCATGACCCTCGGTGCAGTCGGCGCCATTAGCCTTGAGCCCGTTGGCAACAGCCGAAAGCCGATCGGATTCCTTGACGCGCAGCTCTTCGAGCCCGTTCATCACCGTCTCGCCAGTGGCAAAGCAGGCCGCGACTGCAAGGACGGGATATTCGTCAATCATCGATGGCGCGCGGCTCGCAGGCACATGGACGCCCTTAAGTTCGGAGGCGCGAACGCGCAAATCCGCGACATCCTCGCCGCCGGCCAGGCGCGCATTGAGTATCTCTATGTCAGCGCCCATCTCCTGCAGCGTCAGGATAAGCCCGGTGCGCGTCGGGTTCATCAACACATTGCGAATGGTGATATCTGAGCCAGGCACGATGATGGCCGCAACCAGCGGAAAAGCCGTGGACGACGGATCACCCGGTACGTCGATGGTCTGGCCGGTCAGCTTGCCCTGACCCTCGATGCGGATATGGCGCACATTATCCCTGTCGGCCTCTACGGAAAGGTTGGCGCCGAATCCTTGCAGCATCTTTTCCGTATGATCGCGCGTCATGACCGGTTCGACGACCGTTGTAATGCCCGGCGTGTTGAGCCCGGCAAGTAGCACGGCGGATTTCACCTGTGCTGAGGCCATTGGCACGCGGTAGGTGATCGGCGCTGCGACTTTCGGACCGCGTAGCGTCAGCGGCATACGGTCGCCTTCCGCGGCGGACACCTGGACTCCCATTTCGCGCAAGGGATTGAGCACGCGGCCCATCGGCCGCTTCGACAATGAAGCATCGCCCACGAAGGTGGTCTCTATGGCATATGTGCCAACCAACCCCATGGTCAGGCGCGCACCGGTGCCCGCATTACCGAAATCGAGCGGCGCTTCCGGCGCAAGCAGGCAGCCATTGCCGGTTCCCTGAATGACCCAGACATCGCCTTCCTTGGCGATTTTCGCGCCCATCGCCTGCATGGCGCGGCCCGTATTGATGACGTCCTCGCCTTCGAGCAGGCCGGTGATGCGTGTTTCGCCGGAAGCGAGCCCGCCAAACATGAAGGAGCGGTGCGAAATCGATTTGTCGCCGGGAATACGGATATCGCCGGAGAGAGCTTGTGAGCGGCGGGCAGTGGCGGGTTTTGGCGGCGCGGAATGGGACATGGGGAGGATCAATCGCGATAAAAGAAGGTCATTGGGATGCGGGCATCCTACTAACACAGCTTGCCAGTACGGTCATCTTGCAAATTCAATGATTGACACAAGCTTTTTTCGCTTTGACAAATGCGTCGAATTGCGTTTATGGACCGCAAATTCATTTTTGATGAGTATCGGCATGAACGGTTGGGGCCAATAGGGTCCTGATACCAGCCGGTCGCAGGCGAGCGCAGCAAGACGAGGCAAAACGTGGCGAATCCAAAACTTGGCACCAAGCGAGTTGACCCGGAGACCGGGCAGAAATTTTACGATCTGAATCGCGATCCGATCGTTTCGCCCTATACGGGCAAGAGCTATCCGCTCAGCTATTTCGATTCCACCGCTTCGTCCGCGCGCGAAGAAGAGGAAGAGGTCGAGACGGAAGAACTCGACGTTGCTCTCGAGAAGCCGGAATTCGTTGCGCTTGAAGAAGCAGACGCCGAGGGCGACGACGTTCCGGATATCGGTGATGACGATGTCGAGGTCGAGGATGCCGACGATGACGACACGTTCCTCGCGACCGACGAAGAAGATGAGGATGACGATGTCACCGATATTCTTGGTGGCGGCATCGGCGACGACGACGAGAATTGATTTTGATTATCCTGTTCACCGAAAATATCCGGTGAACAGGACTTGATCTTCCGGACGGCGGGCGATAAGTACCGCCATCTTTGCGAAAGCAAGAGGCAAGGCTCCAGACCTTGCTCGACAGTTTACCGGATCATCCGGTGGCCTAAACGGCCATTTTGAATGGGGCCATAGCTCAGCTGGGAGAGCGCYTGCATGGCATGCARGAGGTCRGCGGTTCGATCCCGCTTGGATCCACCATAACC
>NZ_JBFUMG010000471.1:0-3487 GCF_054049495.1 Phyllobacterium sp. P5_D12
CCATAATTTTGTTTGAGCATCGGATAGATAGCTGCAAGCAGCGATTGCATCATGTCATTGAGGAAATGGCAGAAGCTGACAGCAAAAATGATGGCGAAGACGGTTGTTTCAGCGGAAGTCCGCTGAGCAGGCAAGGCAGTATCGGTCATGGTGTGCGTCCATCGAAGAAAGAGGGCGCACCGCCCAAGCGGTCACCCTTCCTGCGCAACTGATATACCTGTTGCGCGCATCCTGCTTTCGTGGTTTGGTCCAGTTCTTTCGAGTGTGGGCCAAAACGATGCGCTATCAGACATCTGCTGCCCGGAACGCTGCGGGCCTGCGACTTGAGGAGCTGCACAAGGAGCGGCTGGACTGGCTCGAGCAGGCCGAAGGCGACGTTTTTGCGTTGGCGACGGTTTATCCATCCGGGTTCCACATCCCCGATCATCATCACAGCCAATCGCAACTCCTGCACGCCATCAGCGGCGTTGCCATGGTCACGACCAAGTTTGGCCGCTGGATGGTGCCGCCACATCATGCATTATGGCTGCCTGCAGGGACAGAGCATGCGGTCGATATGCTGGGCGATGTCTCGATGCATTCGATCTATGTGCGACCGGACGCGGTGGCAGGGTTGAAACGGCATTTGCACGTGGTTGGGCTGACACCCTTGATGGACAACCTGATCTGTGAGGCGGTGGCGGCGCCTGCCGACGTACACGCCGATCCACGGACAACATTTGTCATGGGGTTGCTGCTGCATGAAATCCCGAACCTTCCGGAACGGCCACTCGGCCTGCCATTCCCGGAAGACCGGCGGCTGGCGGCACTGTGCCGTGGATTCCTCGAAGACCCCTCGCCCCACACAAATATCGACGATTGGGCGGATCGGCTTGGAATGAGCCGGCGTACTTTCACGCGGACATTTCGCCGCGAAACCGGACTCAGCCTTTCAACATGGCGCCAGCAGGCTTGCCTGTTGTCAGCGCTGCCCCGCCTGACCAAGGGTGAGCCGGTGACCAGTGTTGCACTCGACCTCGGCTATAACAGCGTGCCGGCGTTCACCACCATGTTCAAGCGCATGCTCGGCGCGCCTCCCCGGCACTACCTTCATTCGGCCGCCTGAACCCTTGGCCCCGGCACGTAGTTGAGGATCGGCCCGAGCCAGCGCTCGACCTGCTCGACCGGCATTTGCTTGCGTTCCGAATAATCCTCCACCTGATCGCGCTCGACCTTGGCGACGCCGAAATAATAACTTTCCGGATGGCCGATGTAGATGCCTGACACCGAAGAGCCTGGCCACATGGCGAAGCTTTCGGTCAGGCGAACGTTGATCCGGGCTTCCGCGTCAAGGATGCGGAATAGCGTCTCTTTCTCCGTGTGGTCGGGCTGCGCCGGATAGCCTGGCGCCGGGCGGATACCGCGATAGGGTTCACCGATAAGTTCCTCCGGCGCAAGATCTTCGTCGGGCGCATAACCCCAGAATTCCTTGCGCACACGCTCGTGCATTAACTCGGCAAAGGCTTCGGCAAAACGGTCGGCCAGCGCTTTGACGAGGATGGAGGAATAATCGTCATTGGCGCGTTCGAAGCGCTCGGCGATGGCGATTTCCTCGATGCCAGCGGTGACGACGAAAGCTCCCATATAATCCTGAACGCTGCTGTCGACGGGCGCTACGAAATCGCCGAGTGCCACATTCGGCCTTCCATCGCGTTTCGACAATTGCTGGCGGAGCGTATAGAATGTAGCGAGTTCATCCTTGCGTGTTTCGTCCTTAAACACGCGAATGTCATCGCCGACTGCGCCGGCCGGCCAGAGCCCGATGACGGCTTTCGGATTGAACCACTTTTCCGCAATGATCTTCTTCAACATCGCCTGCGCATCATCGAACAATTGACGAGCGGCTTCGCCCTGCTTCGCGTCTTCAAGGATCGCGGGATAGCGGCCCTTCAATTCCCAGGTCTGGAAGAATGGCGTCCAGTCGATATACTTAGCAATTTCCGCAAGATCGTAGTTCTCGAAGACGCGCGTCCCGATGAAACCTGGCTTGGTCGGTTCGTACGAGGTCCAGTCAATCTTGTGAGCATTGGCGCGCGCCTTTGCCAGTGGCAGGCGCTGCTTGTCGGCCTCGTTGCGCGCATGTGCATCTGCAACCTTGATATATTCGGCCTCGATCGCTTCGACGTAACCCGGCTTGGTTTCCTTCGACAGAAGGTTGGATACAACACCCACCGCGCGGCTCGCGTCGGTGACATAGATTGTCTGTCCCTTGTTGTAGCGCGGGTTGATCTTGACAGCTGTATGCACACGGCTGGTCGTTGCGCCGCCGATCAGCAGCGGAATGTCGAAACMCTCGCGCTCCATCTCCGAGGCGACATGCACCATTTCGTCGAGCGACGGCGTGATCAGGCCGGAGAGGCCGATAATATCGACGTTCTGTTCGCGGGCCGTCTGCAGGATCTTGGTTGCMGGCACCATGACGCCGAGATCGATGATCTCGTAATTGTTGCAAGCCAGGACCACGCCGACGATGTTCTTGCCGATATCGTGGACATCGCCCTTGACCGTGGCCATCAACACCTTGCCGGCGCTCTCACGCTCCCCTGTGCCGCCATTGGCAAGCTTCTCCGCCTCCATGTAGGGCAGCAGCAGGGCCACGGCCTGTTTCATGACGCGGGCTGATTTCACCACCTGCGGCAGGAACATCTTGCCGGCGCCGAACAGATCACCGACGACGTTCATGCCGGCCATCAACGGCCCTTCGATCACATGCAGCGGGCGCTCAGCCTCTTTGCGCGCCTCTTCGGTATCGACATCGATGAATTCGGTAATGCCGTTGACCAGGGCATGCTCGATGCGTTTGGCAACACTCCACTCACGCCAGGCGAGATCGCGTTCGCGGGCTTCCTTGCCGGCGGAACCCTTGTAGCGCTCGGCAAGATCAAGCAGCCGCTCAGTCGCATCGCCTCGGCGGTTGAGCACCACGTCTTCGCAGGCTTCGCGCAGTTCCGGATCGATCGACTCATAGACCGCGAGCTGGCCGGCATTGACGATACCCATATCCATGCCGACCTGGATGGCATGATAAAGAAACACTGCGTGCATCGCCTCACGCACCGGCTCGTTGCCCCGGAACGAGAAGGAGAGATTTGAAATGCCGCCGGAAATATGCACATGCGGCAGCGTTTCGACGATCTGTTTCGTCGCCTCGATGAAGGCTACGCCATAGCCATTGTGTTCCTCGATACCCGTTGCAACGGCAAAAACGTTCGGATCGAAGATGATGTCTTCCGGCGGGAAGCCTGCGTCCTTGGTCAGGAGCTCATAGGCGCGTGTACAGATCGCAACTTTCCGCTCCAGCGTATCGGCCTGGCCGTCCGTGTCGAAGGCCATGACGACAACGGCGGCACCATAGGCGCGAACTTTCTTGGCGTGATCGAGAAACGCCTGTTCGCCTTCCTTCATCGAGATCGAGTTGACCAGCGGCTTGCCTTGCACGCACTTCAGG
>NZ_JBFUMG010000472.1:0-3485 GCF_054049495.1 Phyllobacterium sp. P5_D12
ATCGTGCATCTCGTGGCTGAAGAAAAACATGCCCATGCTCAGGTCATAAAGCGAAAGAAAATACCAACCCCACAGGAAGCCCAGAGGCCCAGCCCAAAAAATCAGGAAGCTGCGCATTCAGTTTCTCCTCGATCGAGCTGGTCTAATCATTTCGTCTTAACCCTGCGTTTTTGCAGTGCATTTTCAGGTTGTAGTGATATCGTTTAAGAAACTCACCGCAACGTAAACCTTTTGTTAAGGTTAATTTATAAAAATTTAATTCAAATTGAAGGCATTAGCGAGCCCCCTTCCGCGTCGCCGATGCGATTTTTTAGGTGAGTCAGCAGATTTTTTGACAATGGAGGGCAGCACACGCAGCGCGTGCACTTATTTCGCTGCGATTGTCTCGGCGACGAAGTCGATAAAAGCGCGAACCTTCGCCGCCGGCAGATGACGCGAGGGATATAAGGCGTGCAGAGGAAACGTTTCGCCCTGCCAATCAGGAAAGAGTTCGATAAGAACTCCCTCGTTGAGCAAATCCTCAACACCTGTCGATTTAACGCGAGCAATGCCGACCCCGCCGAGGCAGGCACCCAACATTGTTCCAAATTCGGTGACCACCAATCGGCCCGCCGTTTTGCCAGACACAATTTTTCCCGCTCGCCGGTAGTCCCAATTCCCGAGCGCTTCGCCGGTCAGAGAATCTCTGACTTGGATGCATTCATGACTCGCGAGTTCCAACGGATGAATCGGTCGTCCGAATTTTGCCAGATATGCTGGCGAAGCCACGGTGATCGTGCGCGTTTCCAGCAGCTTGCGGACGATGAGAGAGGATGCAGGCGGCTGGCCAAAGCGCACAGCGATATCGAAACCCTCGCCGACGAGATCACCTAGCTGTTCGCGAGTAATCAGTTCCAGCGAAATTTCCGGATAGCGATCGAGAAAGCGCCCGATATGGGAAGCTAGCATCATCCTTGAAAAGAACGCATCCACGTTGACTCGCAGGCGGCCCCGCACAGCAGCCGAAGATCCCGCAGTATGGGTGAAGGCGTCCTCAATACCCGACAGAAGAGGGCCAATCTCGTTATAGAGCCGCCGTCCCTCGTCGGTCAGCGTGACGGATCGCGTCGTCCGATCGAGTAACCGGACGCCAATGCTCCGTTCAAGCCGCGTGACGGCTCTGCTCACGCCCGACGGAGACAACCCCAGCGCATCAGCTGCGCGGGCAAAGCTGCCAGCTTCAACGATTGCCGCCAACACACCAACATTGGCCACCAAGCGTCCGTCGAAAGCCATCTCACTGCCTGTCATATCATTCATGATCCAACGTCATGAATGATATGACATAATCGCACTTTCAGCAATAATGATAGAGCCCTTATAAATCTGGCAGCAGATACTCGTCGGGAAACATTTGTCTCGATGTATCTCGAAACCCAGCAATGTCAGGAGATCTCGATGTACGCCATTACAGGAATAACGGGCCAGGTCGGCGGTGCGGTGGCGCGCACGCTTTTGGAGGCAGGCCAACCAGTCAGGGCTGTCGTGCGGAATTCTGAAAAAGGTCAATCGTGGTCGGCTAAAGACTGCGAAGTTGCTGTCGCGGAAATGGAAGATCCGATTGCGCTCGCCGCTGCCTTCAAAGACGCTCGCGGCGTGTTCATATTGCCGCCTTCGGAATTCGATCCGGCACCGGGCTTTCCCGAGGCACGTGCCGTCATTGATGCAGTCTACAAGGCGATCAAGCTAGCCCGTCCGGGAAAGGTAGTCGTTCTTTCGACCGTGGGCGCACAGGCAACGCAGCCGAATCTGCTGACACAAAGAACGCTCATGGAGCAAAAGCTCGATACACTGGAAATTCCCGTGACCTTCCTTCGGCCGGGGTGGTTTATGGAAAACTTCGCTTGGGACATCCCGTCTGCGCGCGACAACGGCGTCATTTCGACATTTCTGCAGCCGGTCGACAAGACATTTCCCATGGTCGCTACGGCGGACGTCGGTCGCGTGGCAGCTGAACTTCTGCAGCAGGAATGGCATGGACGGCGGGTCGTCGAGCTCGAAGCTGAACATCGTATCAGCCCAGGCGAAGCCGCGGCCACATTCTCCAAGATTTTCGACCGGCCGGTTCGGGTCGAAGCTGTCCCACGCGAGACATGGGCCGGTCTGTTCAAATCACAGGGAATGAAGGACCCTGTGCCACGTATTCAAATGCTCGACGGCTTCAACGAGAGCTGGATCGACTTCGAAGGCGGCGAGCAAAACTCGCTGAAAGGCAAGGTTACCCTGGAAACCGTACTCAAGGGGTTGATCGAAGCCGCATAATTCAGCCCGCCGCCGGATAAAKCGAGCTGATAATATCCTTGGCGTTGTGYCGCGCATCGAGCATGCCGTAGGTCGTGCGCCACTGTCCGCCCAGACGGGTTTCGATGAAGGCGTCGGCGATATCTTCGGACTGCAGATGCCGCAGCTCCGCACCAGCGGCCGCGAGCGCCAGTTGCTCGGTCAATATGCGTGCTGCACCTTCGTCGTTCTCGGCGACTCGCATCGCAGCGCGCAGGACTTCCACGGTGCCCTGCCCGCCACGACCGAGTTGTGCGCCGATCCAGTTGAGCACTTCGTCGAAAAGCTGGGGACCGCGTTTCAACACCCGCAGCACGTCGAGTGCCATGACGTTGCCGGACCCTTCCCAGATCGCGTTGACCGGAGCCTCGCGGTAATAGCGCGCAAGATTACCTTCCTCGATATAGCCATTGCCGCCGAGACACTCCATCGCCTCGTAGAGCAGCGCAGGCGCAATCTTCGCCACCCAGTATTTGACGACCGGAGTCATCACACGCGCAAACGCAGCTTCGCCGCGGTCTTTTGCAGCATTGTCGAACGCTCGCGCCAGGCGAAGCGACAATGCTGTCGCGCCAGCCACGTCCAGTGCCATGTCCGCCAGAACCCGCAGCATCAACGGCTTGTCGATCAGCGGCCCTTCGAAGACGATGCGATGCCGCGCATGGTGGACGGCCTCGGCCAAGCCCGCACGCATCAGCCCAGCCGAAGCAATCGCGCAATCGAGTCGGGTTAGCGTCACCATGTCGATGATCGTCTTGACGCCATCGCCGGGGTTTCCGACCATCTGGCCGAGCGCATTGTCGAACTCGACTTCCGAAGAAGCATTCGAGCGGTTGCCCAGCTTGTCCTTCAAACGCTGAAAGCGAAAGCCGTTCGAAGAGCCGTCCGGGAGAATACGCGGCACGAGAAAACAGGATAGCCCCTCACGCGCCTGCGCCAGCACCAGAAATGCATCCGACATCGGCGCTGACATGAACCATTTGTGGCCGGTGATGCGATAGAACCCGCTTCCGGCCGGTTCCGCCTTTGTGGTGTTGGTGTGGACGTCGGTACCGCCCTGCTTCTCGGTCATCCCCATGCCAAGGGTAAGACCCGTCTTCTTTGCCGGCGATTTATTGCTGGAATCATACTTGCGCGGCAGGATCAGCGGCGACCATTCGCGGTAG
>NZ_JBFUMG010000473.1:0-3485 GCF_054049495.1 Phyllobacterium sp. P5_D12
CCGATTGGCCGACAGCCGCTTGTGCGCCTTTTCTCCACGGTCCTGCGCAAGGACGCCGACGGACGGACCTATCTCGTGACGCCGGTTGAAAAGGTGGGAATCCGTGTCGAGGATGCACCTTTTCTGGCGGTTGAACTTGATGTCGCAGGCGAAGGGGATGCGCGGGTCATGACGCTACGCACAAATGTTGGTGATATCGTCGAGGCAAGCGCCGGCAATCCGTTGCGGTTTGTCATCGATAAAATCAACGGTGGACTAAAGCCTTACCTCTTGGTGCGAGGCCGTCTTGAGGCGCTTCTGGCGCGGCCGGTGATGTATGAGCTGGTCAGCCATGGGGAGGAAATCATCATCGACGGAAAGCCGATGTTCGCGGTACGATCAAAGGGAAGTGTGTTCCCAATCATGCCGTCAGGTGAACTGGAAAAGCTGAGCCAATGAGTCTGACCAAATCGCTGCATGAGGGTTTTTCCGCCCGTGCATTCTCACAACGTGTGGCGCTCAAGGGCAGTGAACCCTTGGACCGGGATCATGGCGATCATTTGCTCAATCCTGAACTCGATGCGTTGATCGCAGCAAATCCCCTGCGCGACGCTGCTGTCCTTGTGCCAATTGTGGATCGCGGCGATGAGGCAAGCGTGCTCCTCACCCTGCGCAATGCCAATATGCGCAAGCATTCGGGGCAGGTCGCTTTTCCAGGTGGGGCGATTGACCCGGAAGACGATTACGAGCCGGAGAAAGCGGCGCTACGCGAGGCGCATGAGGAAATCGGGCTTGAGGGTCGCCATGTGGAGGTCATCGGGCGGCTGCCTCGCTACTTGACCACGACCGGCTATTCGATCACTCCGGTGCTAGGGCTGGTGCATCCGCCATTTGAACTCACCCCGAACCCCGCTGAAGTCGCCGACGTGTTCGAGGTGCCTTTGTCTTTCCTGATGGATCCCGGCAACCATCGTCGCGAAAGCCGAATATGGCAGGAAAAGGAACGGTTCTACTACACGATGCCGTTTGGTGACCGCTTCATCTGGGGCGTAACTGCAGGCATCATCCGCACACTTTATGAAAGGCTCTATTCTTGAGCGAGGCTGTTTCCATTGCCGACAATGCTTCGTGGCTCAAAGACGAGGCCTTGCAAAAGCTGCTCGCCGTACTTGCCGCTGATGGCGAGGCTGCGCGCGTTGTCGGCGGTGCGGTAAGAAATACGCTTTTGGGTGAAAAGGTTAGCGATATTGATATCGCAACGACCTGCTTGCCGGAGGAGACTATGCAGCGCGCAATGAATGCCGGACTGAAGGCTGTTCCGACCGGCATAGACCATGGCACGATCACGGTTATTGCGCATGGGAGACCGTTCGAAGTGACGACTTTGCGCGCTGACATCGAGACAGATGGACGGCATGCTGAAGTTGCCTATGGTCGCGATTGGCAGGTGGACGCAAGCCGGCGCGACTTCACCATGAATGCATTATATGTCGAGGCGGATGGTACCGTTGTCGATCTTGTTGGTGGTCTTGCGGATGTTGAAAGCCGCACGCTGCGCTTCATTGGCAATCCGGAGCAGCGTATCCGCGAGGACTATCTGCGTATATTACGGTTTTTCAGATTTTTCGCCTGGTACGGCAAAGGCAGACCTGAAAGCGACGGGCTGAAGGCTTGCGCGCGTCTGAAAGATGGACTGACACGGCTCTCGGCTGAGCGCATCTGGTCGGAGCTCAAGAGATTGCTGAGTGCGCCCGATCCCTCGCGTGCATTGTTATGGATGCGGCAGGCGGGCGTCCTAACGGCAGTTTTGCCTGAAAGTGAAAAATGGGGCATCGACACGATCCACTCTTTGGTAAAGACCGAGCAGGATCTCCATTGGGAGGTCGATCCGCTTTTGCGCCTGGCAAGCATGATACCCCCGCAAATCGGCCGCATCGCCGAAATGGCGTCGCGGCTGAAACTTTCCAACAGTGAGCGAGTACGGCTGGAGGCTTGGGCTGAAACCGCGATGCCGCAACAGGAGATTTCCGAGAGCGGATTTGCGAAACAACTTTACCGCAGTGACCAGCAAGGCATGCGTGATCGGCTCAGTCTGGCCCTGGTTTCAGCGCGCGCGGAGGCGATCAACGATAACGCGGCGATGATGAGGGCCGGACATCTATCCAAATTGCTCGAATATCTCGATAGCTACGAGCGGCCGAAGTTTCCTGTATCCGGCAGCGATCTACTCGCTGCCGGTCTACAAAAAGGACCGGAGATCGGCAAGGTCCAGCGCGCTCTAGAGGACGACTGGATTAGATCGGGCTTTACCCTCGAGCGCGATACATTGCTTGCCAAAATTCCTGAATATTCCGGAAAAGCCTGATCAGGCTGCTTGGCCTTTCGACGGCTGGATATTCGCCTTGATAGTTTCGAGCATTGATTCGCGGATAACCGTTTCACCGTGGGTTTCACGCAGATGCTCAGTAGCGCGGCGAATGATCTCAGCTTCGGTGTCGTGACGTGTATGCCACTGGCAACCGGGAACAATGCAATGAAGTTCTTTCATGCCTTCTCTCCCTGTTGTAGGACGCAGAAATACGTGCTCAGTCCACAAAAGCGCGGCCCCTTTGCCGCACCAGCGGTTAGCATAACGCATGAAGCGGCGGATTGATCCCTTAAATATCTATGTCACGGCCATTTGACCGTAGGTGGCATCGAAGAGAGAATTGAATCGACATTCCCGCCGGTCTTCAAGCCGAAGATCGTGCCTCGATCATAGAGCAGATTGAATTCGACATAGCGGCCACGGCGGACAAGTTGTTCCTGACGATCGGCATCCGTCCAGTCATGATTGAAATTCTGCCGCACGAGATAGGGGTAAACTACGGAAAAGGCGCGGCCTACGTCGCGCGTGAAATTGAAATCGGCCGCATAACCACCATTTTCTTCGGAGGAGTGTAGCCAGTCATAGAAAATACCACCGGTTCCGCGCGGCTCCTTGCGGTGAGGAAGATAAAAATACTCGTCGCACCATGTCTTGAATTTCTCATGATCGGCGACGGCTGAATGCTTGTCACAAACAAATTTCATCGCTTTGTGGAACGCCAGCGTATCCGGATCGTCCTGTGTTCGCTTGCGATCAAGAACCGGCGTGAGATCGGCACCACCGCCGAACCATTGCCGCGTCGTTACAACCATGCGTGTGTTCATATGTACAGCAGGAACAAACGGACTTTGAGGATKTGCAATCAATGAGATTCCCGATGCCCAAAAACGGGGATCTTCATCAGCTCCGGGTATCTGCTTGCGAAATTCCTGCGAAAACTCGCCATGAACCGTTGATGTGTGGACGCCGACTTTTTCGAAGACGCGGCCGTGCATGACCGACATGACGCCACCGCCGCCCTTGCCATCATCGCGTTGCCATGGGGTCTGCTTGAAGCGACCCGGCGTGCGGTCCGAGAGCGGTCCGTCCAGCTCGTCCTCCAACTGCTCGAAACTCGCGCAAATCTTGTCGCGCAATT
>NZ_JBFUMG010000474.1:0-3484 GCF_054049495.1 Phyllobacterium sp. P5_D12
TCCCAATGGGTCCTCGGGTCAAGCCCGAGGATGACGGAGAGAGAGGTGTGTTTCAGCCAAAACCCGAAACGTCCTAAATCTGACCGCCATGATGATGTACGGCTTCCTTGCCTTTCGCGTCGGCAGCGTCGCGATGATCCTTGACCTTCTCCATCAGCCAGGACCAGGCCTGATGTTCATCGGGACCGGCGGTCTTCTCGATGGCGATTGCGAGATAGGCGATCTCCGCCTCGATCTTATCTGGCGGCAGCATGGAAAGACGGCTGACGAGGATTGCAAGTTCAAGTACAGCAGCCTTGGCACGGTTGAGCCCGGTAAACGGTGCGTRCGTGGCTTCGGAAACCACCTTGCAATAATGGCGGGGTCGCATGACGTCCTCATCGACGGAAACGACCTTGAGCACCGAATGGCTGAGCGCTGCCTCCAATCGGGGCACCGGGCAGTTCTTGACCGCAACGGTCGGCCAGTCCTTGCGGCCGGTCAGACAGCCGGCGAAGATCRGCATGTCATCGGTATAATTGGCGATCGCGAACGGAATGGCGGCGAGATTTTCGAGCGTCTTCGAAGGGCGGAACGGCGCGATCACCCAGCCATCCTCGTGCTGGATGATACCGAGCGGCGCAATGTGCGCGACGCCCTTGCTGTCGACCGTGGTAACAATGGTCTCCCTGATATAGGTCACTGCGGCCTATCCTTTTTCGCTTTCAAAGTATGCCCTGCTTCCGCCAACCGCAATCGGTCCTCCTGTTTGCCCGGAACAGCCGCGCCCCAGGCGAGCGGCTCGTCCTGCGTGTAGCGCTTGCCGAGTTTCCAGGCGATTTCCGCCTTGGTCAGCTCCGCACCGAGATAAAACGCGTGTGCGCCGTCATTCTCAACGCCGAGACCCGGGAAAAGTTCAAATGCGTCCTGCGCGATCCTGTGGCCCTGGCCGTTGAAGATGTGCACGCCATCCGGGGCGGTCATGATGCGGAAATTTGCATCGCGCACGTCGGYGGCGAGCGCGGCAATATCCTCGACGCTGTTCGGGTAAGGCTTGCGGTCGCGCATCTGCAGCAGACCGGCGTCGTAGCCGCGTGGCAGGGCATGATCCTCTCTGGCCGCAAACATGGTGCGGCGCGCGCTGTCGTGCTCCTCGACCGTGCGGATCGTATGCGGGCTGACATTGACGACAAGCACATTGCCGATCGACAGCTCGGAGCAGATGCCCGCCAGCAGGGCGGTGACACCGGAACTGTCGGCGTCAGTGAGTTCGGTGAGATTGCCGGTGCCCATCATCATCGGGATATCCGGCCAGCGGCGGCGCGCTTCAAGGAAGCGTCCGAGCGAGACGGAAAAGCCAAAATGGATCGGGTCGAGCACCGGATCAGCGATGAATCCGATGTTCGCAGCTTGAGCTGCAACAATGGCGCGGCCAAGCGAATCCAGATCGCCCGGGCTAGCAGGAATGAGAACAGGCGTGACGCCGTGTTTGATGGCGAGACCGATGGTTTCCTCGGTCAAGCTCAGGAGATAGTCCGCACCGGCCGCGGCGCCGGTTTCGAGCTCTTCGACAGAGGCCGAGTCGACACTGACTTTGAGCCCCTGACCTTTCAGGGCGCGAACGGCATCGGCCAGGTGCGGAAACGGGGTTTCCGGCAGGCAGCCAAGGTCGATGACATCGGCACCGGCAGCCACAAGATGTGCGGCACGCAGCATGAGCGCATCGAGCGACAGCGCCGAAGCATCGACGATTTCGGCAAAAATCCGCATATCATGCTTTGTAAGATCGATGGGCTTGCCGACGCGCCCGAGAAAGACAGGAAGATCGGCGACTTCATCGGGACCACGAACGAATGGAATCCCGAAACGCTGGCTCAAATTGTCGAGATCACCCCGATAGCGACCGGGCAGGATGACGCGATCGGCGGATATCGGCAGCTTCAGGCGTCGCACAATGATATCCTCGGTCATCAGCGCCGCGACCTTCACGCCGATATCGACAATCTCGTAGGTAAACGCTGTCTTGCCGAGATCGGCGAGGATCCGCTCCAGCCGTGCACGGGCAAGATGCCCGGTCAGGAACAGCAACCGCTCAGCCATCGCCGGAGATCACCTTTTGGCGAGCGGTAATCGTTTCTATGAGTTCGGCCAGCGACTCGACGACCCTGGTTCGTTCATAGGTCTTGAGCTTTGCGGTGTTTTCCAGATCGATCGGTCGCGGATAGACCTTGACCATGCCGCTCGGCGCCATGGTTTCAAGTTCGGGCGCCGTATCGCAGGCAAAGACGATGGACGGCACAAGGCACTTCCCCGCCTGCGCATAGACATTGGTAGGGAGCGAATCCGAAATACCGGCGACGCACTTTGCCACAGTGTTGGATGTAGCCGGCGCGATCACGGCCGTGTGGTAGACGCCGGTGTAAAACCCGCCAATCGGCACGGAACTCGCCGTCTTGTCATGCAGTACCCGCGTCGTTTCGGGAAAATCCAGCTTGAGCTTGTACATGCGCAGCACTTCGTTCGCGGCCTTCGAGACGAAAACATCGCAGTGCTCGAGCGTGCGGATCAGTTCGAAGCTTTCCACAAAGAAATGGCCCGAACCGGTCAATGCCCAGGCCCAGCGCGGCGTATGCAGTCTCGTCATTGCGCACCCATGGCTTCGGTCTGTTTGTGCCGCATGATCCTGCGTCCGGGGATGGATGCCAAGGGCAAATCGAGCGTATCCAGCATCGCGGGGCCAGCGACATGGAGGCTTGTACGCTCACCCAGCATGTCCGGCAGCATGCTGTCGACGATACCGGCGGCGGCAAGTTCCCGCACAGTTGCGTAATGGGTGTATTCGTCGGTCTGCTTCACCAGCAGCAAAGTATCGGTGGGTAATTGCCTGGCCAACCAGGCACTCAAACTATCCGACGTAATCTGCCACGAGGGCGGTATATCCCCCGCATCCAAGGTCATTGACGATGGAAGCCAGACCGGTGTTGCGCCGACGTCCAGCACCTCGCCGATCTGCGATATTGACCGCGCCACCCGCAGTTGCGGATGCCGCTCGGCGATGGCGATGCCGAACTGGTCCATGGCAAGGATGGCCATCGCATGCGCCGCATCGTCCGAATATCCGAGACGCTTCTGTGAGGTCCGCACCTGATCGGCGAAAGGACCGCCGCCCGGCACGATAACCAGCGGAAAGGTTGCGCTCGCCAGGAGGTCGATCCAGCGCTGCATTTCCGCATGGCCCGCCGTGCTGCCTCCGAGCTTGACGACGATGGGCTTCATGAGGATTTCCGGCCTCCGTGCGCATGGATCGGCCGGGGCTTGGCCGATGAATTCTTCACATCGTTTTTCCGTTCGATCTCGACACCGACACCACCGGGTCCAAGCTCCAGCTTTTCGGCCCGCACGACAACGCGGGTCACGCGCGGATTTTCCAGAACGAAAGCCGCCACCTGCTCTGCCAGCGTTTCGGCAAGCTCGATATGGCCGCGGGCGACGATGGCACGAATGC
>NZ_JBFUMG010000475.1:0-3480 GCF_054049495.1 Phyllobacterium sp. P5_D12
GGCATGAACAGTCAGCGCGGCACTGAACAGCAGCAGTGCGGTAGCATCGTTAAACAGGCTTTCACCTTTCAGCAGCGCATCCACACGACGGTCGATCGGTAAATTGGACAGGACCGCTGTGGCTGCAGCCGCATCGGGCGGCGCGACTATAGCGCCCAGCGTGATTGCCGCCGCGATCGGTAGACCGACCGTGAGTGCGCTGATCGAGACGACAACGCCCGTCGTAACCAGTACCGCTACGACGGCATAGACGAACAAAGGCAGCAGCATACGTCGGGCCGCGGTCAACGGGAAATCATAGGCCGAGTCGATCAGTACGGGAGCAATGAACAATGCAAGCGCCGTGGGCGGGTCAATCGGGATGCTTGGCGCCCCCGGCAACATCGCCACGGCCACGCCCGCGGCGGCAAGGATACCCGGATAAGGCAGGTGCAAACGTCGTGTCACCTGCAACAGCAAGATGGCGACGGCCATGAGGGCAACGAGGGTCTCGAAGAATGTCATAATCGTATAGTAGCAACATTCTGCGCGCGTTGAAGCCGTAACAATTCCCCTGTAAAACTCATGCCGGCAGGCGTTGGAAATGCCGACGCGGAGGCAACTATGGATTACGATGTTGCGATTGTCGGCGCCGGCGCTGCGGGTATTGCGACAGCACGCCGGCTGGCGGCAGCTCGCCGTTCAGTGATTTTAATCGAGGCCAGTGACCGTCCGGGCGGCCGTGCCTGGACACTCGAACTGGCAGGAATGCCACTGGATATGGGTTGCGGCTGGCTGCATTCAGCCGAGCGCAACCCGCTCGTGGCCGTCGGGCGAGCAACCGGATTCACGATCGCAGAGGGACGGACGGCGTGGCAAAGGCAGTGGCGCAATCTTGGCTTCACGCCAGAAGATCAGGTTGCAGCATCGGTGGCGTGGAATGCGCTGGAAAAGCGGATGCGAGACAATCCGGCTGCAAGTGATCGCGCGTCGGATTCGTTGCCGTTGAACGGCGAATGGAACGCTTATTGCCAGTCAGTTAGCGGCTACATGAACGGCGCTCCGTTGGACCGCTTGTCGATCGCTGACTTCCTGGCTTATGACGATGCATCGACCGACAGCAATTGGCGAGTGCGCGAAGGCTATGGCAATCTTGTCGCGGCGAACCTTCCGGACGTGCCGCTGAGGTTGTCGTGTCCTGTGCGCCGCGTTGCATTAAATGATCACGGCGTGCGGTTGGAGACAGATCGCGGTACCATAGACGCCCTCACCGCAGTGATCACTGTGTCAACGAACGTACTTGCCAGCGGCGCGATCGCATTTGATGCAGCCGCCGATGAGCATCTCCACGCCGCTAGCAATCTGCCGCTTGGCCTTGCCGACAAGCTTTTCTTCGAACTGCACGGCAACCACGGACTTGAGTCCGAAACGCACCTGCTGGGGAATCCTCGCAGCAGCGATACCGGCAGCTATTACATTCGACCCTTTGGCCGATCGTTGATCGAGGGGTTCTTCGGTGGGACGGGTGCTGTCACAATCGAGCGAGCAGGATTGCTGGATGCGTTTGCCTTTGCAAGGGATGAGTTATCATCCCTCCTCGGTAACAACGTTCACAGCCATCTTCGCCCCATCGCCGCCTCTTCCTGGTGTCGTACCGACTGGATACGCGGCTCGTACAGTCACGCATTGCCAGGATACGCCAGCGCGCGCAAAACCTTGGCCCGGCCCATTGGCGACCGGCTGTTCTTTGCCGGAGAAGCAACACACGCTTTCAACTTCTCAACTGCCCATGGCGCATGGGAAAGTGGAATACGTGCCGCCGAGGAGCTACTGCCCCTGCTAGCTTCAACTGGAAGCGGGCAATGAGCACTGTCGTCGCCATTGCGGCCCTCGGAACCAAGTGCATTGCCGGCAGTACGGAGCGCCGCGTCGATGGCTTGAGGTCG
Organism: Phyllobacterium sp. P5_D12; assembly: GCF_054049495.1. Lineage (NCBI taxonomy): Bacteria > Pseudomonadati > Pseudomonadota > Alphaproteobacteria > Hyphomicrobiales > Phyllobacteriaceae > Phyllobacterium > Phyllobacterium sp. P5_D12. The sequence continues at coordinate 1,926 of NZ_JBFUMG010000475.1, forward strand.
GCTTCGACTCGATTAGAATAAAGATCAACGAGAGCATGTGCCGCAACGTCATCCCTATCGAGCAACGCCCCCAGAATAACGATCGGCGGCTTGCTCAAGCAGGCGATCTCATTGATTGAGGCGAATGTATATGAAGGCGCTGAGCGATGCGTTGTATAGAGTCGAAGACCGCTACTAGAAGAAGATTCGACTCTAACGGACGAAATGAGCAGAGCCCTTCGCGCCGATAATAACCTACTCGCGAACCTTGCATGGTTGCGGATTGGGATACATTGCGAATAGTGTCTTTTTCCAACGATGCGATTGCCGAACTTTCGAAAACAGGAAGTGCCCGTTGAAAGGAATAGGCTTCAACGAGTTCAGGACCGGATGGCGGCTGGTGGTGGCCGGCCTGCTTGGAACGGCCTTGGGCATGCCCGCCATTCCGTTCTACACGATCGGCGTCCTTGCGCCGATCTTCGCGGAAGAATTCGGCTGGTCCTTCGCGATGATTTTTGGCGGTCTGTCGTTGTTGGCCGGTGCAATTCTGATCGTCGGTCCATTTTTCGCAACGTTGATCGACAGGTTTGGTGCGCGCCTGGTGGCGTCGATCTCCCTGCCGGGCCTAGGCCTGAGCTATATGACGCTCGCGGCATCGAACGGCTCTATCGAACAATACTATCTGTCGTGGCTGGCTATCGCGATCTTCGGGTTGGGAGCGACCCCCGTCGTCTTCACGCGGGTGATCAATAATGCGTTCGAAGAACGCCGAGGTCTTGCCCTGGGCATCGTGCTATCTGGCGCGGGCCTGTTCGCCTCCGTGGTGAAACCGCTGGCTCAAGTGTTGATCGAAACTGGTGGTTGGCGTGTCGCGATCTTGGTGGTTGGGGCAATGCCCATATTGATCGCGTGCCCAGTGGTTCTCTGGGGCTTTGCCAGGTTGCCAAGTAGGAATGCCAGCGCGGAGCCGGCGATGAGCAAGGCGTCGGAAGGCATGACCGCTCGTGAGGCTTTCCACTCCCGCTATTTTTGGCTCCTGGCCATCGTCTTCGTGCCGATGTCGCTCGCAATCGCCGCGCCACTGCCCAACATCGAGAACATACTTCGCTCGCTGAGCCTGTCCCCCAGCGAAGTCGTTCAACTCGCCTCGCTCGTTGGAATAGCGGCCGTGGCCGGCCGACTGCTTGGCGGCATTCTGGTCGATCGCTTCTGGGCGCCTGCAGTCGGTACGGTCATATTGACGTTGGGCGCGGTCTCCTGCCTCATCCTTTCGCTGGGCCATGTGAGCTTTCCCATGGCCTGCATTGCTATCTTGTTGCTTGGCCTCACTTCTGGAGTGGAATTCGACCTGATGGCCTATCTGGTCGCCCGCTATCTCGGGATGCGCAGCTATGCCACGACCTACGCCACGTTGTACGGCATCTTCGTAGTCGGTGCTTTTGTAGGTCCGAGCCTGTTCGGTTACGCGTTCGACACCACAGGCAGCTATTCGGGAATACTCGAAGCCTGTGCGCTGCTGCTCGCGGCTGGCGCGGCAACGATTCTTCTCCTGGGGCCTTATCCGACCCGAAAGACC
>NZ_JBFUMG010000476.1:0-3474 GCF_054049495.1 Phyllobacterium sp. P5_D12
CCGTGCGGGCGTACTGGCGTTAACTGCGTCGGCGTTTCTGCCGCAGATAGTCTGGATGTCCATCCAGACTACAGCACATACTATTCTCGTTATTTCCGCATCAATCGGCATCGTTCATGCCTTTGCCCTGTTGCGCGAGGGGAAGGGTACGCGTGCATACATCTGGTTTGGCATCTGGTCGGCAATCGGGGCCTTGGCCAAATATAACTTCTTCATTTTTCTGGTCAGCTTCCTCATCGCTGCGGTGATGACGCCACCCATTCGCCGTCAACTGTTCCAGCGGCGGATCTGTATCTCGATTGCTATTTTCATTGCCGCATTTACATCCGTCGTTGTCGCCTCCCTCAATGCACCCTTGGCGGCGACCGCCGGCAGAATGCAGAAGCTTGCCCAGGCGATCGGCTATCTGGAATCATTCGATCTTCCGCGGGTAGGGATCGACGGGCTAGCCAGTCTCCTGATTTCAACCTTCCTGTGGGCTGGCCCTGCGCTTATAATCTTCTGGATTGGTCGGAGTCGCGATCATCCACGTCCCGCGCCGGATGGCGGCGCGGATGTCCGCAAGCTCCTGCTTCGCACTGTACTGATTGGCCTCGCCGCCTTCGCCGTGCTGGTTTTCATTGCCGACTATCATTCCGTCGCAGAGCGCTATATGGCCCCGATTCTGGCACCAACTGCGATCCTTTTGGCGCTTTCTTTGCCGCAGGTACTCGGCGCACGCAATGTACTGGTCATATCAGGTGCGATGTACATCCTTGCCCCGCTGGCAGTCGCAATGATTGCACTATTCGGCACCCCTCGATTCAATTTTCCCTTCGACGGCGTAGCCGATGCGATCCGCGCACAGAATCCTACACCTGCGAGGATCGCGTCCAACCGCCAGGATGATGCGGGCAATGTGGCAGCGCTCTTGCATTGGCCACCTGAACGGGGCGAAGCCTCGGATATTGTTCTGGTCTGGYAGGGCAATGACGACCCTGGCGAAGAAGCGTTAGCGCGGCTACCGGCTGACGCACAGCCCATCGGACCGGGTACACGGGTGACCGCGCGAGTGCGAAACTTCAATGGGGAACTGCGAACCTTTAGCTTCCAGCGTTATTCATCTCGGTTACCGATACCGGATTAGAATAGCGGCGGGTGAGCCAGAAAACGCCGACTGTATCAAGAAACGCCACCGCGGCGCGGTCAAAAAAACCATATTTCGATACGCCGGCCAGTCTTGGCCGGTCCTCGACGTCGATCTCGATTACTGGCAGCCCGGCCCGTCGCGACAAAGCCGGAATAAACCGATGCATGTTGTCGAAATAGGGCAGGCCTTGCGCTACTACAGCCGGAAGAATCTTGAAACCGCAGCCCGCATCCCGGCAATCATCCTTCAGCAGCCGTTTGCGCACGAAATTGGCGGATCTTGAAGTCAACAGTTTGACGATACCATCGTTACGCCGTTTCCTTACACCCGCGAAAAGCGCCGGAGATGCGCGCTCAAGGCGAGGCCACAATCGCGCAATATCCATCGGGTCATTCTGGCCGTCGCCATCCAGCGTCGCAATCCACCGGCCTTGGGCCGCCCGAAAGCCGCTGATCAAGGCGCGTGATTTGCCGGTGCGTTTTTTGTGGCACAGCACACGGGTGTAGTCGCCTGCCGCTGCTGCTTCCTCCGCCGATCCATCAGCGGACCCGTCATCGACCACAATGATTTCATAGGATGGGCCGGATAAGAGGGCTGTATTGATTTCCCTCACCAGGTTTCCGATGTTGCCGGACTCGTTGTAGCATGGGATTACGATCGTCAAATCGGTCATATTGAGAACCATTGGTGAAGGGGATGCCACATCCGGATGCCCAAGATCACTGAGTGATTTTGCAGATGCAGCCACCACCTAAATATAGACATGTTGGAGCGAATTCCATCCCCTTGGACGGTATCCGCGTCAAGAAGCATCGGCCAAAGTTCAATGCGGTGTTCGGAGCGCCGCAATTCCGCCACGTCAATCAATGCTAAATCATCAGGCTTTCGACGCGGCTGGTTTATGGTTAATACTTCATTAATCGAAGTCTCCCTAAAGTCGGGATAAAACCATCGCTCTAGTCCGGTCCGGCAATGAAATTTGAGGCATCAAAGGCAACCCTGAAAGGCAAACGCACATTTTCACATGTCGTTTTCCTGATTGTAACCTTGGTCGGCATGTCAGCCATTCCATCGTTCGTTCAAGCACAAGAACATGGCTTGCAACCGGCTCCGGAACCTTTGGATGCAAAGCGCGCACAAACTGCCAAGGAACTGGAAGACCTGACCGGGCAGATATCGATTTCCTCGGAACGTGTCACGGCGCTGGACAATGAAATCGCGTCGCTGAAAAAGGATCAAACCACGATAACCGCCGCACTCATCCAGTCGGCCAAGACCGAGAAAAAGTTGAGTGAGGATATCACCGGCTTTAGCGACAAGCTCGCCGGTCTGCGTGAGCGAGAAGACAGTATAAAGGCGTCGCTGAAATCCCGGCGTGGCGCGCTCGCCGAAGTGCTTGCGGCCTTGCAGCGCATGGGCCTCAACCCGCCGCCGGCAATTCTCGTTCGTCCTGATGATGCCCTCGCATCCGTGCGGAGCGCGGTTCTTCTCGGCGCTGTTGTTCCCGAAATGCGTCAGCAAACCGAAACCCTGATCGCAGATCTCAAGGACCTAACCCGCGTCAAGACATCGATTGCCGAGGAACGGAGCCGTCTGACCACCGCACTTTCAGGGCAAGCGGAGGAAAAGACACGCCTCGACCTGCTGCTTGCTGAGAAGCAAAAAATGCAGACCACCTCTGAAGAAACGCGCCTCGCTGAGCAACAGCGTGCCGAGGACCTCGCCAAGCGAGCCACGTCGCTGCGCGATCTGATTGCCTCCATGGAAAAGGATATGCAGGAGGTCAAGAAGGCGGCCGATGCGGCGAGCGCGCAGGAGCAACAGAAGATGGCCGCAAGCCAGCAACGTGCCGATGATTTCGCCTCCAACCAGAGCCGTCTTTCGGCACAAATTAATTTTGCGTCGCTGAAAGGCCATCTTTCCATGCCAGCAGCAGGCAAGCTGGTGAAGCATTTCGGCGACGATGACGGCGTAGGCGGCACGGTTCAGGGCGATACGCTCGCGACCGCTCCAGGCGCAACGATTACTTCACCGGTCGACGCCGTAGTCCTTTATGCAGGCGCATTCAGGTCATACGGTCAACTCTTGATACTTGACGCGGGCAATGGATATCATGTTGTCTTGGCGGGGATGAATAAAATCAACGTCTCGCAGAACCAGTTTGTACTGGCTGGAGAACCGGTCGGTGTGATGAACAAGCAACTTATTGCGAGTACCGCACCTGTTCCGATGGGAAATGGAGCTCCAATGCTTTACATTGAGTTCCGGAAGGATACAAAACCTGTTAATCCCGCTCCCTGGTGGGCGGAAAGGCTTGCTGGAAGGACCGCAAATGATACGTAGGC
>NZ_JBFUMG010000477.1:0-3465 GCF_054049495.1 Phyllobacterium sp. P5_D12
GTCATAAAGCGTTTGCAACTGACTTTTGCCTGCGATCAAGACGTCGCATGACTGGCGTCACTACGATGCCGTGAAGGATGATGGACACCAAAATGACCAGCGAAACGGTGGCCCACAGGACATCGGTTTTGGCGAATGGGGCATGACCAGTCGCATAAGCCATGTAGTAGAACGATCCCAAACCCCGAATGCCGAAGATTGCAATGACCGCCTTTTCCCTTCCTGGAATCGGGCTTCCAATCAAGCCGAGCCAACCCGCGGCTGGACGAACAAGGAAGATAATTGTGAGTGTGACTGCAGCTACTCTCCAGTCGAACGCTCCGAAAACTGTTCCTTCTGCGATGGCTGCTCCGAAACACACGAGCACAACCATCATCAAAAGCCGTTCAATCTGTTCAGCAAAATCGTGCAGGTTTGTGTGGTAGTCGCTTCCGCGTTCAGCCGCCCTAAGCGTCAGGGCTGTGACAAACACGCCAACAAAACCGTAGCCATGGGCCATCTCTATCAGACCGTAGCTCAGGCAGGTGATACCCAGCGCAACAAATCCGTCGCCAGTACGCGCAAGTTTTGCTCGTTTTGGAAGGCGAAAGGTCAAGATGCCCAAAAGCTTCCCAGTCAGCCATCCCAAACAGATACCTGCGCCGAGCCGCCACAACACATCGAACAGGAGCCAATGCTCCAACCACGGTTCGCCAGCTTGCGTTGCCAGTGCCAAAGCGATGGCCAAATGGACGAAGGGAAAGCTCAGACCATCATTGAGGCCGGCTTCCGACGTTAGTGAGAACCGCACTTCTCCATCTTCGCCCGATTGCGGCGGTCCAACCTGAACGTCACTGGCAAGGACCGGGTCTGTCGGGGCAAGGGCAGATCCAAGCAAGAGAGCCGACGCCAATCCAAGTCCAAGGATGCTCCAGCCGAGAGCAGCAATGGCAGCGATCGTCAGCGGCATCGAGATGGCGAGAAGCCGCCATGTTGTCATCCAGCTCCGCCATCCCAAGGGTCTATCGATCTTCAGACCTGCCCCCATCAGTGAAATGATAACGGCGAATTCCGTTACCTTCTCGGTCATGTAGCGGCTGTCGAGGGGATTGGAACCGACGATTGTCGAAAGAGGTGTCCATACAAATAATGTTCCGAAGGCAATGCATATCATAGGCAATGACAGAGGAAAGTCCTTGAGCAGCATAGGCAGCCAAGCGGTGAACAGAACGACCACGCCAAACAGTGCGAGGAGGACAACATAGGTGTTAATAGGCATACTCCTGAGGATGGCGGCGGCTTACCACAACGTTTAAGGTGGCGAGAAGTTCGAAGACCTTATTGAGCAGAAGCGCCAAACGCTCTCGTTCATCCTTCTTTGGAACGAACTCGCAACTGATCATTTTGTTCTCCACGACCCAAATAATCTGAAGTATTAGATAGCGTAGAATCAGCCGACTGGTGCACCGCCGTATCTCGACGCATTGTCCTCTCATCTAAAAGAGGACAGGATATCGTCACTTCAGCAATCCAGCTGTGCGCAGAGCATCTTCGATCACATCGCTGACCGATCGGTTGGCATGTCGTGGAGCTTCCCGCTCAGGTTGAGGGGCGGCACTCGCTTCCTGCTCAACGATAGGCGTTCTCTCATCACCAAGGAGTCCCCACGAATTGGCGATATGCCAAGTGGATGAGATGCCGACATCAAGCATGAAGGGACGGGGAGACCCGTAACTGTGTTCACCCACTCTTTGGAGTGGAGTGCCGTGGCCCATTCCATTGATTGTGTACGCTTCAACTACGGTGGTACCCTCTATGTTGCTCCATTTGCGCACGGGATGGCCATTCACCATTCCCGCAATCGGAGCTTGATGGAATTCGTGCAGGTTGCGCCATTGTCCAAGGATTGCTTCCATGTTGAGTGGATCGACGGTTCTATCGGCGGTGCCGTGCCAAACGGAAATGGAGGGCCATGGTCCTTGGTGATCGGATGCGCGCCGGACCCGATCAGCGAGAACGCGGCCTTCCTGCAAGCCGTGGCCACGCATTCGGTCGAATGCCTCGGGGATGCTTGACGCGCTGCCATACGGCAAACCTGCAATGATTGCGCCTCCTTTGAACATCTCGGGATAAGTGGCAAGCATGGCCGCGGCCATCGCACCGCCTGCTGATAAGCCAGTCACATAGATCTTTGCCGGGTCTATGGAARGCCTGTCCATTAGGACTTCAATCATCTGGCTGATTGAACAGACCTCTCCTTGGCCTCGAGTCGTGTCTTCAGTGGCAAACCAATTGAAGCAAAGGTTCGGATTATTTTTTCGTTGCTGTTCGGGAAATAGCAAGGCAAATCCGTATTTATCGGCCAGCTCCGACCATCCTGAGCCGTTGTCATAGTCGGCTGCCGTTTGTGTGCAGCCATGAWGGACAACCACAAGTGGCGATCCAGGCTCGAACGTCTTCGGAATATACGTCCACGCGAGCAGGTCGCCTGGATTTGAATCGAAGTCCGGCAAGATACATAAACGCGTGTTCGACTTCGTCCAGGTCGGCCTGGCTTGGCGGCGCTGACCATTCAGTCGGTTGATCGTATCGGCAATATTCCTCATGACAGCGTCCTCATTGATCAACGACGGGATGGCGCTGATACACGGCTAACGCGTCTCACAAGCAATCGTTGCTGCACTGCACAAATTATTTGGACTAGGGGTAGTCAAGCCGACGGCAGGCGTCCTCCAAACAACAAAAGGCCTTCTCGTCTTTGACGGAATGTGGCGAGGGGTGGCCGCGGTGTTTCCCACCGGGCCATATGCTCCGGCGAGGGGCAAAAAGTCTGAGGACCGTTTGAAAGCGGCTGGATACAACAGAAGACGAACAACCGGAGCCGGACAAGGGGCAAACTATTTGAAGCCGGAACGATAAATGTAACTGCGAGTTGTTGAGGTGCAGGTTTCAATTGGAGCACCAAATTATGAAGACACTCGCTGAGCTGTTCGAGCACACTCTAAAAGATGTTTATTATGCCGAGAATGCTATCGCAAAGGCCCTTCCAAAAGTATCGAGCGCGGTAAAAAATGCAGCGTTGAAAAAGAGCCTGGATGAGCACCTTGCAGAAACTAAAGGCCAGATCAAAACCTTGGAAAAGGTTTTCAAGACTATCGGCGTCAAACCTGCAGGCGAGAAATGCGATGCTACGGATGGTCTTTTAAAAGAGGCGGACGGTATACTTGCGGAAGCGCAAGGTGTTGCCTTGGAAGCTGGTGCACTAGCGGCCTGCCAAGCCGTCGAACATTATGAAATAGCCCGTTATGGCTCTCTGCGCGAATGGGCAAAGGTTCTCGGAAATGAACCAGCTCACGTACTGCTGAGTGAAATCCTCGACCAGGAAAAGGCGGCCAACAACAAGCTTACAAACTTGGCGGTTACCTCGATCAACAAGTAGCATCCAATCGCTACAAAACTCTGGTTATATCCCCTAAGCGTTTTTAC
>NZ_JBFUMG010000478.1:0-3442 GCF_054049495.1 Phyllobacterium sp. P5_D12
ATATTCTCGAACTATCAGGTATCGGTCGCGGCGACATCTTGCAGACTGCGGGTATCGAAACGGTCCTGGAACGGCGCAATGTCGGAGAAAACCTCCAGGATCATCTGCAGCTGCGCTGTGCCTACAAGGTTACCGGTATTCCGACACTCAATGAGAAGGCCAATCGTCTTTTGGGCAAAGCAGCGATTGCGCTTGAATATCTCATCAGCAGGTCCGGACCCATGTCGATGGCGCCGAGCCAGCTTGGCGTTTTTACCAGGTCCGATCCCTCTTTCGAGACGGCCAATTTGCAGTATCACGTGCAGCCTCTCTCCCTGGAAAAGTTTGGCGAAAACGTCCATCCCTTCCCGGCGTTTACTGCGAGCGTTTGCAATCTGCGTCCCGAGAGCCGAGGTTCCGTACACGTCAAATCACCGGATCATCGCTCGCATCCTGCGATCCAGCCGAATTATCTGACGACAGAAAGTGATCGCCGTGTCGCGGCGGACTCGATCCGGATCACGCGCAACATTGTGTCGCAAAAGCCATTGCAGTGTTTCAAGCCGGAGGAGTTCAAACCCGGCCCCGACTATCAAACGGAAGAGGAATTGGTCGAAGCCGCCGGTGCCGTTGGCACGACCATATTCCACCCCGTAGGAACCTGCCGCATGGGTGCTGATCCGGACTCAGTGGTCGATCCGCAATTGCGCGTGCGCGGCATTCGAGGTCTGCGCGTGGCCGATGCCTCGATCATGCCGTCGATCACCTCGGGAAATACGAACTCACCAACGATCATGATCGCCGAAAAAGCCGCAGAGATGATCACGAGGGGTTAGTGGCTATCTTATCTGAAACGGTACGGTAAAACTTTGCCGCGATACGTCCACTCCATCGGGCGCTGACGGAACTGGTGACGCCCTCCGGATTGTTTCAAGCACGCTCTGGTCCAACTGAGGCACGCCGGAGCTTCCGACGACACTTGCCGCAACGATAGCGCCATCATTGGTGACCACGAAGCGTATCCTGACGGTGCCCTGCCCTTCTGCACGGGCGCGGTTTGCTCTGCGCGCCAGATAAGACTGCACCCTTGAACGCCAGGTCTCCGATTGCCGCGCTGACGCTGCTCTCGAAACACTTGGTTGCTGTTTTGCTTCCCGGAGCGTGGCGTCTTGGACGGTCGCGGTGCTGACTTTCTTCGCTGGCTTTTGCACGACCTTCGCGGTAACCTGTTTTTTTGGAACGTCGGGCTTTTTCGGTGTTGGACGAACCACCGGAAGCGGCACTTCTACCTTTGGCAGTTCCACAACCTCTTCGATCTGTTCTTCGGGCGGCTCGGTCACTTCTGGTTCCGGCTGGGGCTCTTCCGCCACCTCAGGTTCAGGCTGATCCGGAGCCAATTCTTCCACTGGATTGATTGGCTCGGGTTCCGGCTGCACATCCGGGATTGGCTCGGGCGCTGCAGCTTCCTGTTCCATGGTATCCGGCTTGATTGGCTCAGCTTCGGCCGGCGGCTCTTCCTTAACCGGCTCTGGCACCACTGGTGCTGGCAATGGCTCCATATCAATCATTACCGCGGCGGCAATATCGCTTGCGGGTGTCTCAGGTTGATAGTTCTGAACATACCACGCAGCACCCGCATGAATGCTGATGACCGCCAGTCCCGCAATCGACCAAAGACCAACCTCGCGCCAATCTGGACGCAGGAACCCTCTTCTGGTTACAGTTGTCTGCTGATGCACTACTGTACGCCTTCACCGGCGGGTGCGGGTCGAGGAGAAACACTTTCCAGACCGACAAGAGCTATCTTGAGATAGCCTGTGTCGCGCAGTCCGTTCATCAGATCCATCAAGGCACCGTAGTCGACTGCCCGGTCGGCGCGAAGAAAGACCCGGGTTTCCTTGTCGCCCTGCGTACGTTGATCCAGAAAACTGCCAAGCGTTTCGCGCGAAATCGTTTCGTTGCCGACTGCGATAGACTTGTCCTCCTTGAGCGTCAGGTAGAGTGGTTGCTCGGGACGCGTCGCGGGCGTTGCTGTCGAGGCTGGCAGATCCACATTGATATCGACCGTCGCCAGCGGCGCTGCCACCATGAAAATAATAAGCAGGACCAGCATGACATCGATGAACGGCGTCACGTTGATTTCGTGATTTTCCTGGAGCTCGTCGTCCGACACGCTATGCCTGATGCCACCAGCCATGATCGCTCTCCTTACTCTGCGGCGGCGCGCGAGGTGTGGGCGGTGGCAGGCACCCTGACAAAATCCACATCGCGGCTGACAAGCCGTTCGACTCCTGCCGACGCATCGGCGAGCAACTGCCGGTAACCGGTGATCGACCGCGCGAAAACATTGTAGATCACAACCGCCGGAATAGCGGCAACGAGCCCGATCGCGGTGGCGAGAAGCGCTTCTGCGATGCCCGGCGCAACGACCGCCAAATTGGTTGTCTGGGACTCTGAAATGCCGATGAACGAATTCATGATGCCCCAAACCGTGCCGAAAAGCCCGACGAAGGGCGCAGTTGAACCGATGGTTGCGAGTACTCCCGTGCCGCGGCTCATGCGCCGTCCTGCTTGAGCCTCGATGCGCGACAGACGCGAAGCGACGCGTTCCTTCAAACCATCGGCACTTGTGTATCCTTGAACCTCACCGGAAAGACGCACTTCCTCGCGTGCCGCGTTGACAAGCGCCGCGCCCGGGCCGCCCCGGCCTTCGAGTGCCCGTTCGGCATCGTGCAGCGTGCGAGCATTGCCGATGGCGTTGAGTGCGCGATAGGCGCGCACTCTTGCTCCGGCAAGTTCAAGCGTCTTCGCCAGCCAGACAGTCCAGGTGACCAGCGAGGCAAAGGCGAGACCGATCATAACCGACTTGACCACCCAGTCCGCGGCCATGAACATGCCCCAGGGTGAAAGATTATGTGGCAGCGTTGCTGCCATTTGGTGACCTTCACTCTGCTCGGATATTGCCGGTTCTAGTGCTGGTGTGGCTGCTTCAGGTTGCGTCGAAGGCGGCTGCACAACCTCCGACTGCGGTACCGGTGCTGCAGTCTCCTGGGCTGTTGCAATGGGTAAACCAGACAGGCAAAGCAGCAAGCCGAGAGCCCCTGCCCTCAGGATGATAATAGCGGCTCTTGGATACCCTTGCGGCCTTGCTCGCATCGCTCTGCAATCCTTCAATTTTCGCCGCTGCCAGATAGGCCCGAGGCCATCGCCTTGATCAGGCGCATTCGCGTGGYGGCATCATCGGTTGGTAGCGGCTTAGTATTTATGACTAAAATAATCAACTATTTTTTGAATTGGGTAAGGGAGTGTTTTGATGAAGACGCAGCGCCGGCGCGCATTCGAGACAGAACGTCCGAACGATCCTTTGCACCTGGCGAACACTCAGCGACAGAGCAATCGCCGCCGACGCATGCGACCGCCGCCGCTCAAGCACTTCTGACAAAATCGAACGATGCAGCTCGCT
>NZ_JBFUMG010000479.1:0-3439 GCF_054049495.1 Phyllobacterium sp. P5_D12
GGCATTGGCCGTGTTGGATCCAGCTCAACGGCGTTTTCAGCGCGCCGTGCTGCACCGGCCTCGGACTGCGTGCGATAGGCGTGATCGCTGCCGCCACCGTCGAACGGCTTCTCGTTGGTTTGCGTTGACGTGTCTGCTTGACGGGCTTCACGGACAGCTTCGTTCTCTGTCCTTGCGCGAACAGCATCAAGAGCAAGGATGATTTCGGCCTCCGTGCTGAAGGGTTTTTCCACCGCCTGCGCCTGTGGCGACGCCTGCGCCTCGATTGGTGCAGCTGACTTCACAACATTGCCGGCGAGTAGGCCAGGACGCTCGGTCCCCAGGCGCTCGAGACGGTCGGTCTCGTGCTTGAGCTGAAACTGCAGTTCGGGGATGGCGATCTGGAAACCATGCTCGGCCGCAAGCTCGACAACAAGCGCTTTATAGCTGTTGGTACCGGTAACGGTCAGACTGCCCCATTTTTCGGCCGACACCTTCATGGCGGCAAGCACCGCTTGCCGGTCCTTCCATTCGTGAATCTCCACCTTTTTGCCGGTATCGACAAAGGCGGTCTTGCCAATCTCGCTATCTTCGTGAAGGCGGGAATAGCGAATGGTTTCGCCGCGTTTTTCAGACACGAAATTGYCAAAGTCGTGTCGCTTCGGCTCGACATATTTGTCACCTTCGACGGATCCGCGTTTGCGTTCGATGTTCTCCTGAGCGGCGATCATATCACGCTGACTTGCCTCAAGCTTCTTTCGAACCGCGGCGAGCTCCGGCAACTTGTCTGCCGGCAGGTTCTGTTCRACGATATTAAGCTGTGTATTCATGTCGTCGAATGTGGCTCTCATTGTCTGCAAATTRGCCATGTCGTTTCTCTCTCCTGTCGTATCAATAGGACGGGGCGTGGCGCGCTGCGCCGCTCCCATAACGGCTCTYGTCGCGCGGTCTTTGAATTCYAGGATTGTTGCTGTGGCWGGCTGGYCGAGCGGCTTGCGGTGTGCSGCAAGGTCYGGACTGACCACGAACTGATTAAAGGCAKCGGTGTGTGCSGGTTTTAGTCCGGACAGCTGCGACGGYGACACGTCAATATAMGATACACTGCCGCCCGTACGTTTCGCCATGCGCGTGGCCGCTTCGCGGTCGCGGGTGAACAGCGGCGCACTTGTTRAWGCGGCGCCCGGGCGATCGGCACGGTAAAGRCGGGTTGCGCCCGCCGCCAGGACMGGTTCCAAGCTCTGTTTCGCAGTGATCGCCTCGACCTCGCGCCAGCCCTGAAGTGCGGCACTCGCCCGCTGCTTGCCCTCTTCGCGGGTCGGCACATGGACGGCACCGTCGCGCACCGCATCAACACGCCGGCGCACATTGTCCGGCGCAATGCCGCGCGCAACACGGCGGATATCTTTCAGCTTGTAGCCGGGCGGATTGGCGCGTTCGAAACGGCTGAGCGCTTCCATCGGGATATGGCGCTCGCGAGCCTCATGTGCCAGCGTCTCGCGCCAGCGCTGCAAATCCGGGATCTTCGGGTCAAGCCGCTCGCCGGTCTCGGCCTTCATTTTGACGACCGCGTGAATGTGGATGTGTTGACGGTCCTCATGCAGGGCGAAGGCATATTTGTGACCGGCAAATTCCTTCGCCAACATGGCGCGTGCCGCCTCGACAAAGGCTCGGCTGTCGGTACCGGGCTTGGCGCTCAAAATGATATGGGCGACATCACGCTGCTCTTGGCTGCGCAGATCCCGCTTCCAGTCGCGAGCTTCCTTCAGATTGGCGTCATGGCCGATCAACGTGCTGTTCGCGGCAAAACTGCCATTCCTTTCCAGGCGCATGGTTTGCGCCACTCTGGTTCCGCCGCGGGTAAGCTGCGTAAGATAGCGGGTTGTACCCTCAACGCCGTGCGCAAAGCCGCGCACGTCAAGATTTGTATCGGCACCGAACGACCGGTCAAGGCGCTCTTCCAGCTGCGACAGCGATTTGCGGTTGTCGAAAATGCGCCTGGCCTTGGCGGTCTCGCCCTGACGGCGGGCCGCGGCGCTCATCACCAGATCGACATGTGTGGTGCCGTCCGCCTTGTCTTCCGCAGCAAAGGCAAAGCGATGACCGGGCAAGGCGAGTCTCAAGCCGGCTTCAATGGCGGAGAGCCCCGCGCCGCCCCGATAGTGTTCCCCCTCAATGGTGAGTGTCAGCCGCAGAACATCCTTGGTCGGCTCGCGCTCCGGCTCCGCATTGGTCCATTCAGTTGCCAATGCCGCCACCCCTTCGGACCCTGCAATCGTGCTGCCGTCTTCACGCTCAAGCGGCAGCTTGCCGCCCCGGCTTTGGTATTGAACCAAGGCGCGAACGCGGCTGCCGCCAGCGGCATAACTGGCAATCTTGACCACGGCGGCCTGCGATCCTGACGCCACCCGYACCCTYGCATTGAGGTTGTCAGCGGCARGTMTTGCGGTRGRAKCCGAAGCRCSACCCGCGGCCTTTGRTCYGGCTGCAGGTCCGGTGCGKGAYRSSSCCGTTCCGCCACCGCCGCCMCCAGCCTGCAGAAAACGGCGCTTYTCCCATTCGTCATTGAGCGAGGCGTCGATTGGACCAAACCCCGTGCGCGGCTTGCCGCCKGTGCGTGGTTTTCCGCTCGGGGATTCCGATACTGCCGGGCTCTTGTTGCGTCTCTTCGGCTTGGGCTTGTTACCGATCACGCCCACCTGGATGAGCGTCGCGTCGACCRCGGCCTGACGACGCGATCGGCGCCGAAAGGAAAGCGCCTCGAGGCCGGCAAACAGATCAGCCATGATCGATTGTTACCTGCCGCTTGGCGCGTTTGCGGGCTCTGGCACACAGGGAAACATAGTCCTCATCCTGGGCGATCAGCTCTAGCGTCAGACGGCCGATGCCAGCCTGCAGCGTGGCGTAGTCCGGCGTGCGACCGGAGTTGAGAATGCGCGCAATCTGGTTGATGTTGACGCCGATCGCCCGCAACTGTTTGGCATAATCCAGCACGGCATTTCGCGTTTCGCCATCGAATGTGGGGCCAAAACCACCCGCCTCCCGCGCCATGCGCCGCAAGGTTTCGCTCGCCGTCAGGCCGTTTTCGTCGCAGAAYATCCGGAAACGCAGGTTTTCTTCCTGGCTGAGACGCGCATGGATGACGTGAGTCTTGACCTTGTTCCTCGACACTGACCGTCTTCCTTCGCTTAATTCACGTTCCGGGCACCCATCGGGTGACTGCCGGAACGACTTTAAGCCCGCCCGGCAGGGGCACACGGACATTTCGTATCACGAAAAGTCCTATCCTGCCATCCCAATACCCTATCATTKTTCTTTTTTCTATTGTGATTTCAATATGTTATGGGTTTTCAATTGCTATAGGAAATTTAAATGGAACAGAGCGGTAAGGCATTATAAATCGCATAACTCACTGACCGTTTTGAGACGGGTATGCGTGGTCTAACTCCATTAAAATTACTTG
>NZ_JBFUMG010000480.1:0-3431 GCF_054049495.1 Phyllobacterium sp. P5_D12
TATTGATCGTCACCCTTGGCATAGGTATGTGCCCCCCCGGGAATTACATGGTGGGCAAGTGCGCGGAGGCGGCTTGATTCCTCGAAATTGTTGATAAACTCTGTCATCTGCCCAACCTTGTCGACATCTTGGCCAGCACAGCTGGCGATAAAACGCTGAGCGAAACTATGGGGGTTTTAGGCCACATTTTCACTTCGGCAATTCAGTTACGAGAAAGAGCCAAAAGGYGTATAGGGGTACCGCTCTCTCATAACACGCAACCAGTTCTTGACCGGCCGTGGCACGTATGTGCGCAAGCCGGAACGAAGCCCCCGCGGGAAAGCCCAGTTATTCAGATCAAGCGGAGCGGCTATAGCTGGCCTCGTGGCAACAACACGATCAATGACGTGATAATATCGCTTGGCCATTCCTTCGAAAGTGAATGCATGTTCGGCTGCCTCCGTCGCCGCAAACGAAGCGCTGGCGAGTTTGGCTGGATCGACATTGAGCTTTGAGATTGTCCGTGCTGCCTCAGCATAGTCACCGACCGGAAAAAGAAAGCCGCTTTTCTTATCAGCAACGATAGTATCCGTCACACCTTGTATATGCGAAACAATTGGCACGCACCCTGACGCCATCGCCTCGATAAGGGTCATCGGGTAGCCCTCGAACCGGGACGGCATGATCAGAACATCGTGATCGAACAACAGTTGTGGAATGCGATCCGGTTGAATCGCCCCTAGAAAGATTACCCTCTCTTTGTGATGGGACAGCTTTCTCCTCAGTTGCTCAAGGTCTGGTCCATTGCCAGCAATCGTCAGGCTCACCGATGCGGGCGAGTTATCCATAATACCGGGCAGCCAGAATACACCCTTGGACGCGTCCTCAATGCGGCCGAGAGAGAGCATCTTAAGGCCATGTGCCCCGCGAGAAACGCGTTTGAGAGCCGTGAATGGTTCAATATCGATGGCGTTGGCGATTACAAACGTGCGTTGCTCGTCAAATTTGTATTTCTCTATCAGATCGCGGCGACAGCGCTCTGATACGCCAATCGTAGCGTGGACGTGGTCCTTGATAGCTGTAGCCGCTGCATAGGTCCCCGGAGTGATATTGTGAACAATCATGATGCGAATGATATCGGCCGGTAGATAGCGCGCGATGTTCATCTGGATGCGGTCAGTCAGAACGTTGACGAATATGCCATCGAATCCGCCGTTCTGCACAGCCGAGGCCACCGATCTCGCCTGCTCCTGTTCATCTGCCGCTTCTGGCGCTTCCACCATGGTGCCAAAGGCGGCCTCGGACTGCCATTCTGGCAATAGAGGATCGCCGAACCCGAGCCAATGCACGTCTATCCCGTGCATTGCCAAACCTTTGCGCAATTGCTTGAACACGGTGTAGGTGCCACCGAGGTGCGGACGAACAAAGTACGCGAACTTCATGGGCATTGACCTCAAACTGTCCCGACGCCTGCCGCCGAAACCCAATTGAAATCATCATAGAGCCAGAAGCCTACAGAGCAGAATGCGCCGTGAAGGGTAATAGATGCAGCCTTTTGGAGGAGAACCCCAGTCGTTCGGTTGCTGCTGATATTCCAATGGCCATGTGTCGTTTGTCAGCAGATGGCAGCAAAATCAAAATGACAAACAAGTGGATCGGCTCGCGTCTGCGGGCGCGTCCGACAGCTTGAGTCGAGTCGTTGAAATAAAGCGTGTCCTGTAGCAGATCAAACAGGTCGATTGAGAGGCCTTGGATGAAAATCGCCTTGCTGGGTCAGTTCGGCAGCGGAAATACGGGTAATGACGGCTCACTTGAAGCCATGCTGGACTTTCTGCGTTCGTCAAAGGTCGATGCGGAGCTCCTCTGCATTTGTTCCAATCCGGAGGCCATTGCGAAAAAATATAATATTGAAGCAATAAGCATCCGCGTAATTGTCGCGAGAGGCCGCTGGTTCAACCGCATCAATCGAATACTCGGTGATATTCCCCGACAAGTGATCGGATTCTATACCATCCTCGCTCAACTCAATGGGCTGGATCTGATGATTATCCCAGGAACAGGGATACTGGACGATTTTCAGGAGACCGCATTTGGCTGGCCCTTCGTGATCCTCAGGTGGTGTTTAGCCGCCAGACTGAACCGTATGCGCATTGCCTTCGTCAGCATCGGCGCCGGACCAATCAGACTGCCTCTGAGCCGCCTGTTCTTGAAAACCGGGGCGCGGATGGCACACTACCGTTCCTATCGCGATAAACTATCGCGAGATTTCATGAAGAGCATCGGTTTTGACGTTAGTCGCGATCCACTTAGCGCCGATCTCGCTTTTGGTCTTCCTGCCGCAGCGGAATCCAGTCGTGAGAACCCGACTGCAGTCTACGTTGGGGTGGGCGTAATGGCTTATTCCGGTTGGAAGAAAGCCGACGAAGACGGAGAGGCCATTTATCGCACGTATTTGGACAAAATTGCCCAATTCATTTCCTGGCTGCAGGAGCGCGGACTGAACGTAAGATTGTTGACTGGAGATATCGTTGATCGTCGGGCCGTTGTCGACATCATGAATATGTTTCCCCAAAATGAGGCCAATAGTGGCAGCGAGCATATTGTGGCGGAGGAGATGACCTCGCTGCATGACGTGATGGCGCAAATTGCGCATACCGATATCGTTGTTGCAACGCGCTACCACAATGTCGTCTGTGCGCTGCGAATGGGCCGCCCGGTGATCTCACTGGCCTACTCATCAAAAAACGACGCGCTGCTTAACGCAACCGGCCTTGAAGAATATTGCCACTACGTCGAAACATTCGATGTCGAAGTCTTGAAATCCCAAGTTGAGAAAATGCTGGCCGATCGTGCACGTCTTGTATTGGAAGTGAAAAAAGGCGTAGCTGCCTTCAGGACGCAACTGGCCGAACAAGAGGCTTCAATTCAAGCAACCCTGTTTGAAATTGCAGAAAAGCACGGCGAAATCAGGGACGTGAGCCAGCTTCCCCAATCCTGAAACGCTTTGTTCCACGCGCCCACATGTCGACGAGGCGCTGGAGGCGATGCAGTGTATCGGGCCTTTGGAGCAGATATCCGACAGGTGGCAGAAGCGCTGTTACAGGACGCCAGCGGAAAGCTAGCTTCAACAGCTCACCCACACCCTTTTCTCCGCGAAGAAGATGCGAGATCGCCGACCAGTAGGCACGCTCCGCCAGGCCTCGGCGTGCGAGGCGATGCAGATATTTGGCGTCGGGCATTTCGCCACCCTCGTGGGCGAAGAAGCATTCGGCCGCATCGGCAGTGTGCAAAATATGCAAGATCTGACGCGCCCACAAATCGCTGGAACGATTTGTGCCGTGCGTGCGAATGCCCGCCTGGATGCAATCGAGCTCGGCTACACTGCCGTGTAGCGCCAAGCGCAGCCATACGTCGTAGTCGTCGCTGTGCGGAAGTTCCGTGCGATAGTAACC
>NZ_JBFUMG010000481.1:0-3414 GCF_054049495.1 Phyllobacterium sp. P5_D12
TCTCGATGCTGACCCGTGGCAGCTCGTTGTTCCCGCCAAAGTTTACCATGCCATGAAGAAACGCGGCCGCTGCTGCGGTTGCTTCCCAAATGTCGTTGAAACCATCATAAAGGTGACGGAAGAATATCATCTCCGGCATGGTTCAGACGATTCTGATGCAGTTTCGTTCATCGACCGTGTCCGGTCATTGCGTCACGAATACGGGAGTTCACGACATGAAGGGCGAACCAAAGGTCATCGAGCGGCTTAACGAGGCATTGTTTCTCGAATTAGGCGCCGTCAATCAATATTGGCTGCATTATCGCCTTCTGGACGATTGGGGCTTCACGAAGCTGGCCAAGAAGGAACGTGCGGAATCCATCGAAGAGATGCATCACGCCGACAAGATCATCCAGCGCATCATCTTCCTCGAAGGTCATCCAAATCTGCAGTCCGTCGGCGCGCTGCGCATTGGCCAGAACGTCAAGGAAGTGCTCGAGGCGGACCTCGCCGGTGAGTACGATGCGGTGAAATCCTACAAACTGTCCCGCGAGATTTGCGATCAGCTTGGTGATTATGTCTCCAAGGAATTGTTCGACGAACTGCTCAAGGACGAAGAAGGTCATGTCGACTTCCTCGAGACGCAGATCGATCTGCTCAATTCCATCGGTGCAGAACGTTATGGCTTGTTGAATGCAGGGTCTGCCGACGAAGCGGAGTGATCGATTCAATCGTGACAACAAAAAGGGCGCCATAGGCGCCCTTTCCTTTTCAACACAGGTCACTTGTCCTCATTTCGGCAGCTTGTCGTCCACACCCGCGACATAGAAATTCATGCTCAGAATGGTCTTGTCGTCAGTCGTCTCTCCGGCTTTCAGCCATTCCGAACCGTCCTGCCTCTTGATCGGGCCGGTGAAAGGCTTGAGTTCGCCTGAGGTGATCTTGGCCTGCGTTTCTTCGGCAAGCTTCTTCACGTCATCCGGCATGTTCATGTAAGGCGCCATCACGACGAGCCCTTCCTTCATGCCTTCGAACACATTGTGCGATTTCCAGGTTCCATCCAGCACCGCCTTGGCGCGTTCGATATAGTACGGACCCCAATTGTCGACGATCGATGTCAGCTGTGTTTCCGGGCCAAACTTGATCATGTCTGAAGCTTGCCCGAAAGCCTTGATCTTGCGTTCCGCTGCAACCTGCATCGCAGCGGTCGAATCCGTATGCTGAGTGATGATATCAACACCCTGATCGATCAGTGCCTTGGCGGCATCAGCCTCCTTGGCGGGATCGAACCAGGCATTCGCCCAGATGACCTTGACCTTGAAATTCGGATTGACCGACTGTGCGCCGAGCATGAATGAATTGATGCCCTCGACCACTTCAGGAATAGGGAAAGAGCCGATATAACCGGCAACACCAGCCTTCGACATTTTTGCTGCAATCACGCCCTGCACGTAGCGGCCTTCATAGAAGCGCGAATTATAGACCGAGACGTTCTCAGCGGTTTTGTAGCCCGTTGCATGTTCGAATTTGACGTCCGGAAACTTCTGCGCAACCTTGACCGTCGCATCCATATAACCAAACGACGTGGTGAAGATCAGCTTATTGCCAGCACGAGCGAGCCGCTCAATGGAGCGCTCCGCATCGGCGCCTTCAGGCACGTTTTCGAGGAAGGTTGTCTCGACCTTGTCGCCCAGTTCTTTCTCAAGCTGCTTGCGGCCCTGGTCGTGCTGGTACGTCCAGCCAAAATCACCAGGCGGCCCGATGTAGATAAAGCCGATCTTCAATTTGTCGGCGGCCAAGGCGGGGCCCGCCACGGCAAAGCTGGCGGCTATCGTTAGCGCCATCATCAGTTTTTTCATCAGGTTCACCTCTTCTGTTAAATCGTTCAAACTGTTCTTTGTGTCCGTGTCCTAGCGATCAGGCACGAAGGGTTTGCCGAGCGATGTCGGCGTGTTCATCAATGTCAGGCGTTTGTTGCGCGAAATCAGCACAAGGACGATGATCGTTGCAAGATAGGGCAGCGACGACATGAATTGCGAAGGAACGCCGATGCCGAGCGCCTGCGCGTGCAGTTGGCCGATGGTTACAGCTCCAAAAAGATAGGCTCCAGCGAGGATCCGCCACGGCCGCCACGAGGCGAAAACCACCAAGGCCAGCGCTATCCAGCCTCTGCCCGAAGTCATGTTCTCCACCCATTGCGGCACGTAGACGAGTGAGAGCTGTGCGCCGGCCAAGCCAGCACAGGCCCCGCCGAAAATCACGGCAAGGTAGCGAATGCGAACGACGGGTACACCCAGAGCGTGCGCCGATGTGTGATTGTCGCCCACAGCGCGCAACGTCAAACCTGCGCGCGTCCTGAACAAAAACCATGCCACGCCAATCGTCAGCAGGA
Source organism: Phyllobacterium sp. P5_D12 (assembly GCF_054049495.1). Classification (NCBI taxonomy): domain Bacteria; kingdom Pseudomonadati; phylum Pseudomonadota; class Alphaproteobacteria; order Hyphomicrobiales; family Phyllobacteriaceae; genus Phyllobacterium; species Phyllobacterium sp. P5_D12. The sequence goes on from NZ_JBFUMG010000481.1 coordinate 2,372, forward strand.
TGGAAATGTAGAAAATGGGATCCTGTCCAAACAGGACCTTGCCGACATAAGGGATATCCGTAAGCCCCTGTATATACAGCGAATCCATCCTTACACCCGGAAGGCCGACGAAGCTTTCACCAATCATCGCCGAAGCGCCAAGGCCAAGCAGCGTGAGTGCGAGGCCGGTCGCCACCTGGTTGGTGATCAGCGTCAAGGTCAAGAAACCAAACAGCAATGAAAACGCAGCCCCGGCGAGGATCGCCGCGAACATGCCCAGCCAGGCCGAACCAGTGTATTGCGCAACCGCAAAACCCGTCACGGCACCCATGACCATCATGCCTTCAACACCCAGATTGAGAACACCGGACCGCTCGACGACGAGTTCACCCAACGCGGCAATAAGCAGCGGTGTCGCCGCTGTCGCCACTGTCAGAAGTATGGCCTCGAACATTGTCATTTCACGCGCCCCTGAGCGAGGTAAGGCCATATGGAACCGTTCTGTTTCCCGGATGGCGAGACAATCCACTAGGAAGGTGGCGAGGTCGATGTGGTTCATCGGACGAAGCCTCCTGACAAAGTGGTTGGCCGCCAGCCGGAAACCCGAAGGGCCGGGTTAATTCGGGCCAAATCCTTCGGGCTTCGGCTTCGTCCGATGGGTAAACATCGGCCTCGCCAAACCCCTCGACCTTGTCCGCGAATTTCCTCCGGCAGAACGCTTCCATATGGCCTTACCTCGCTCTATACGCTGTATCGCTCAAGCGCGACACAATCCGGATGCGATAATAAATCAGACTGTCACTGGCGAGGACAAAAAACAGGATGATGCCCTGAAAGATACGCGCCGATTTTTCCGAAATACCCAATGAAATCTGTGCCGCCTCGCCTCCCAAATAAGACAAAGCGAGCACCAATCCCGCAGCAATTATCCCCAACGGATTGAGCCTTCCGAGGAACGCGACGATAATTGCAGTGAATCCATAGCCCGGTGAAATGCTCGTCCGCAGCTGACCCACGGCGCCCGAGACCTCGGCGATACCCGCCAGTCCGGCCAACGCTCCCGA
>NZ_JBFUMG010000482.1:0-3398 GCF_054049495.1 Phyllobacterium sp. P5_D12
CCCTTCAACCGTCCAGCGATATCGGTAGCGGGAACATTGAACCAGGCGCGCTTGCCGACGATTGCAGCCAGTTCGTCCTTGTTCGCCATATCGTCAGCCCATTGCTGGGCTTCGAGGACGGCCATTAGCAGCGCCTTGGTCGCAATGGGATTTTTCTCGACCCAATCGRCACGCATGGCGAACGATTTTTCCGGATGCTTGGCCCAGATTTCCGCCGTGTTGATTGCTGTGTAACCGATGCCTTGGTTGACAAGCTGCGCATTCCACGGCTCACCCACACAGAAACAGTCCATAGTACCGACTTTCATGTTGGCAACCATCTGCGGCGGCGGAACCACGATGGTTTCGACATCCTTGTCGGGGTCGATTCCGCCGGCTGCGAGCCAGTAACGAATCCAAAGGTCATGTGTACCGCCCGGGAATGTCATTGCGGCCTTGGCTGGGCTGCCCTCTGCCTTCTTCTTGGCAAAAGCCTCTTTCAGCAAACCAGAATCCGCGCCGACTTTGATATCCGCATAGGCGGCACCAACGGAGATCCCCTGCGCGTCGAGATTGAGCCGCGCGAGAATGACCATCGGTAGAGGTTGATTGTTCTGGGTCACCTTGCCGGTACTGATAAGGTACGGCATCGGAGTGAGGATATGTGCGCCGTCGATACCGTTACCGGCCGAACCCAATACGAGATTGTCGCGTGTTGTGCCCCAGGAGGCCTGCTTGACTACCTCGACATCCGGCATGCCATATTTTGCGAACAGACCTTTTTCCTTGGCGACGATCAATGGTGCGGAGTCGGTGAGCGCAATGAAGCCAAGCGTTGCCTTTGTGGTCTCGGGACCGGCAGCTGCCGCAAAAGCGCCACCAGGAAAAGCAGATTTGGCGGCAGCAAACAGTGCCAGCGTTCCGCCCGCTTTCAGAAGCTTTCGTCTGTGCATGCCAGTCGACAGAATGTCTTTCATAGTATTTCCCCTGAAATGCGTCGGCCTTTGCAGCCGGTTGAGCCATAAAAAAACGCCGCTGGATGGAGTGCATTCCAGGCATACCTGCAGAATGAACTCGCCGAGCGACGTCTGTGTCTTTGAAAGCACCCGATGCCGGTGCCTGCGGTTCMTGTCGTCATTGACGGAACAAAAATATCAATGCAAACGGCGTGCCAACTCTTAATAAAAACAGCAACTAGCTGAAAAAATTACATATTTTTTAGTTTAGCCTTGCAAGAAGCGAGGGGCCTACGAATAATCAAAGCAACAGATTTGTGCAGATAACGATAGTCGAGTGCGAATTTATTGTGCACAGCACAAAACATGTGCGGTCCTAAACGTCACTCTGGTTCGTGGTTCCGGAGCCGGTATTCCGAATTGGGAAACTTGCAACATAGCCACGAATATCTTCTGGATCGAACGTGGCGCCATCGATGAACACGTCATCCTCAGCGTTTCCCTCTATGCGCACATCCGTCACGGGGATATCGGCGCGGCTTCCAAGCGCGTTGCGATAGAGATCCGGCCGGAAGGCTGAAGCAACCTGCCGATGGGCTTTCAGCGAATAGGCGACCTGCCCCCATCGCACCATCTGGCTGAATATCCATTGGGCCTGACTGATCCACGGGAAATTTGCCCCCTGGCGATGGAAGGTAAAATATTCTGGAACAGTCCGCTCGGTCCCATTCGGATCAGTAGTGAATTGTCCCACGAGCACCCGGTGGAGAATGTCGAATGGCACGTCGAGATAACGGGGTTCCGCCAAGATCTGCGCCAGTTCACGCCGGTTGTCCGAAACATCGCACCATGCTGCCGCGCGATCGAGTGCCACAATCAACCGTGAGAGTGTTTCGGGATTCTGCTCTGCCCATTCCGGTCTGGCGCCGATGACCTTTTCCGGACTGGAAGGCCAGATATCTTCCTTGACCGCAACGATGCGCCCAACTTCGCGCGACACAGCTACCATATTCCACGGTGCCCCTACGCAGAACCCGTCGATCGCTCCCGCGGATAGGGCGTCGGATGTCATCGGTGGTGGCACCACGACCAGTTTTACATCCTCTTCCGGATGAAGACCGCCAGCTGACAGCCAATAGCGCAATTCATAATTATGTGAGGAGAAGGGATAGGTCATCCCCAAGACCGGCAAAGCCTCGCCCTTTGCCCGCATTTCGTCGATTACCAGTTTGAGCGCTTTGGCATTGGTCAGGGCATCTTCATGTCCAGCAAGACCTGCCTTTTCCTGCATACGACGATAGAGCTCTACGGAAAGCGTGATGGCGTTACCGCCACGCCCGAGCATGAAAGGAGCAATTGCCGGAGAAGGATTGGACCCGAGGCCTAGCGCCGCGGCGACCGGCATCGGAGCTAGCATATGCGCGATGTCGAACTGGCGGAACGCCAGCCGGTCGCGGATATTGGCCCATGAAACGTCCTTGACCAGATCTATCTGGATACCTTCGCGAGCGGCAAATCCGAATTCCGAAGCGGCAATGAGAACAGCGGCATCGACGAGCGGGATGAACCCGGCGCGAACCAGCTTGGCACTTTCCGTGCGGATCGTGGCAGGAGCTGTTAGCCCGCTCTTGTGCTGATCAATTCCGGTCGGGATGAAACTCATTCTAGTTCTTCCTAACTTCCCAGAATTGCCGCCGCCATGACGACGCTTTGGGCAATATCGGCAAGTTTCTTCTTTTCGTTCATGGCTGTCTGACGCAAAAGCGCATAGGCCTCATCTTCGGATAATTTGCGCGATTTCATCAGGATTCCTTTGGCCCGGTCGATGATCTTGCGCTCCTCAAGGGCACTCTTGGCGTCGGCCAGTTCCTGCTGCAACCGGCTGAACGCCTTGAAACGGCTGACGGCCATATCAAGGATGGGCTTCACACGTTCTTTCCTCAAACCATCGACCACATAGGCCGAAACACCAGCTTCAACAGCCGCTTCAATAGATAAACTATCCGAGCGATCCACAAACATCGCAATAGGTTTGCGTACAGAGCGCGTTAGCTGAAACAAATGCTCAAGCATATCGCGGTTGGGCGTTTCGATATCGATAACAATGACATCCGGACCGATAATTTCTATCTGCCGCGCCAGTCCGACAATATCGTGCAGCACCACCACGTGCGTATGCCCCGCCTCCCGCAAGCCCTCTTCGATAATAGCGGCGCGGATACGGTTCTCGTCGAAAATCATGATCGACAGGGCTGCATTCATGCCTTATTTTTGCGCATGCACGAATATTGTGCAATGCTACATTAGGCCACACTGATGGAGTAGAATATCAACCTTGCGCAACTAAATTTCCTCTTGGGGTTGATATTTTCATCCCGGATTCGGGATTTCTTGTGTGAGAACCGGCAGGGTGAGATTCGCATCTATCAAAGCATTCCTATGCCGAAAATGCAGCAGGCATAC
>NZ_JBFUMG010000483.1:0-3390 GCF_054049495.1 Phyllobacterium sp. P5_D12
GCCAGTGACAGCGCGCGCGTTGATGGTAGGCTTTCCGACAAGCGAGCAAGCTGGCAAATGCGTCGCCGACATCATCGCTGGCGGGATCATTCCCGGCGGTATGGAAATGATGGACCGTCCGGCGATTCACGCGGCCGAAGACTTCGTCCATGCCGGTTATCCGCTTGATGTGGAGGCGCTGCTGATTATCGAACTTGATGGCCCGGTGGTAGAGGTCGATCATCTGATCAGCATGGTAGAAGCCATTGCTTACAAAAACGGTGCGTCGACGTGCGTTATTTCGCAAAACGAAGAGGAACGCATGGCGTTCTGGGCCGGCCGCAAGGCGGCGTTCCCTGCGGTTGGGCGCATTTCGCCGGACTATCTCTGCATGGACGGCACGATCCCGCGTAAGGAGCTGCCGAAAGTGCTGGCCGGTATGCGCGAACTTTCGGAAAAATACGGCCTTCGCGTTGCCAACGTCTTTCACGCAGGCGACGGCAATCTGCATCCGCTTATTCTCTACGATGCGAATATTCCGGAAGAACTGCACAAGGCGGAGGATTTTGGCGCCGATATTCTACGACTCTGTGTCAAAGTTGGCGGCGTGTTGACGGGCGAGCATGGCGTCGGTGTAGAAAAGCGTGAACTGATGCCGGAAATGTTCAACGAAATCGATCTCAACCAGCAGATCAGGGTCAAATGCGCTTTTGATGACAAGCACCTGCTCAATCCGGGCAAAGTGTTTCCGCAATTGCATCGCTGTGCCGAACTTGGCCGTATGCATGTGCATCGCGGGCAGGTGCCATTCCCCGAAATTCCGAGATTCTGAGTGACCATATTTACTCCCAAGACCRAGGACGAAATCGTCGAGACTGTCCAATGGGCGCTTTCTGAGAACGCGCCAGTTGRAGTCGTCGGACATGGCTCCAAACGCAATCTCGGCCGTCCACTGCAGACGGAGCACACCATCGCGCTATCGGAATACTCCGGAGTAACACTCTACGAGCCCGACGAACTTGTGCTGAGCGCAAAAGCAGGCACGTCGATTGTCGAGCTCGAGACACTGCTTGCGGAGAACGGCCAGGCATTTCAGTTCGAACCAATGGATTATGGGCCTCTTCTGGGGCAAGCCGCGGGGCAGGGCAGTCTGGGTGGATTGCTTGCCACCAATTTATGCGGGCCCCGCCGTCTGAAATCAGGCTCGGCACGCGACCATGTTTTGGGAGTGCGCGTCGTTTCAGGCCGCGGCGAACTGTTCAAATCTGGCGGGCGCGTCGTCAAGAACGTGACCGGCTATGATTTGTCGAAAGGTATGGCCAATTCGTGGGGTACGCTTGGCATCGCCACTGAAATAACCTTCAAGGTCCTGCCCGCTCCGGAAACCGAAACCACGCTAGTGGTGCGTGGTCTTGCCGATGACGAAGCGGCGCGCGCCATGGCAATTGCCATGGGATCGAGCGGTGAGGTGGCTTCCGCAGCGCATCTTCCTGTCAATGTATCCGGACGCGTCGTCGACGGCGCTCTCAAGGGTGACGCATCGACGTTGCTACGGCTTGAAGGTTTTGCGCCCTCGGTCAACGATCGCGCGGCAATGCTCAAAGGTCTATTGGCGTCGGCGGGCACTATTGCAGACATTTCAGGCGATACTTCGCGTAAACTCTGGCAGGAGGTCCGTGATGTCATCCCCTTTGCTGACGGCACGGAGCAACCTGTATGGCGCGTGTCGATGGTGCCAATGGAGGCCTATAAACTCGTCGCATCCTTACGCATGGGCGCCGCTGTCGATGCCTTTTATGATTGGCAGGGCGGGCTTGTGTGGTTGCGCATGGAAGGCGAACCCGAAGCGGAGGCTGTACGTGCCCTCATCAAGAAATATGGCGGAGGTCATGCAACTCTCGTTCGCGCATCGACGAGCGTGCGCGCGGCATTGCCGGTGTTCGAGCCGCAACCTGCGCCCTTGGCAGCGTTGTCGAAGCGGCTCAAGCAGCAATTCGACCCGAGCGGAATACTAAACCCGGGCCGCATGGTCGCAGGAGTATAAACGTGCAGACAAATTTCACTCCCGAGCAGTTGCTGGATCCCGGTGTCGAAGAATCCGAGAAGATCCTGCGCAAATGTGTGCATTGTGGCTTCTGCACCGCGACTTGCCCGACTTATGTGACACTCGGCAACGAACTCGACAGCCCGCGTGGACGCATCTACCTGATCAAGGACATGCTGGAAAACGGCCGTGCGGCTGATGAGCAGGTCGTCAAGCACATCGATCGCTGCCTGTCATGCCTTGCCTGCATGACGACCTGTCCTTCCGGCGTGAATTACATGCATCTGGTCGATAACGCCCGCGCGCATATCGAGAAGACCTATAAACGCCCGATGATGAACAGGCTGACGCGTGCTCTCCTGGCGTTTGTCTTGCCTTATCCGGGACGCTTTCGCCTTGCTCTCACCGCAACAAAGCTGGGCCGTCCGCTTGCTCCGCTGTTCAAATCGATCGCCGCGCTGAAGCCGATGGCGGCGATGCTCGAACTCGCGCCCAAATCTATCCCAGCGAAATCGCGCTTTGCCGAGCCGGGTTCGCATGCACCTGAGACATCGAAAAAGGGCAGGGTTGCTATACTCACGGGCTGCGCCCAGCCGGTGCTGAGGCCCGGTATAAACGAGGCGACAATCCGGCTTTTGACCCGGTTTGGTATCGAAGTCGTGGTGCCACGGGGCGAAGGGTGCTGTGGCTCGCTTGTGCACCATATGGGCCGCGAAGAAGAGGCACTTGAGAATGCCCGTCGCAATGTTGATGTCTGGATCCGCGAGCTTGATGCAGGTGGCCTTGATGCCATCGTGATTACCGCGTCCGGTTGCGGCACGACGATCAAGGATTATGGCTACATGCTTCGCCTCGATCCCGACTACAAGGACAAGGCTGCCCGTGTATCTGCCTTGGCCAAGGACATTACCGAATATCTGGCGGCCTTGACCCTGCCTGCACTGGAAGAGCCTGCTGGTATTAGCGTTGCGTATCATTCCGCTTGTTCCATGCAGCATGGGCAGAAGATCACGCGCCAACCCAAGGACTTGCTGAGGACCGCCGGCTTTGTCGTCAAGGATCCAGCCGAAGGGCATCTTTGCTGCGGCTCGGCCGGGACCTACAATATCATGCAGCCGGAGATCGCTCGCACCCTGCGGGATCGTAAGGTGAGGAACATTGAAGCGACCGGCGCCAGCATCATTGCCACCGGAAATATCGGGTGCATCACCCAGATTGCCAGCGGTTCGAAATTGCCCATCGTCCACACTGTTGAGTTGCTGGACTGGGCCTATGGCGGACCCCGGCCTGAAGGTGTGCCGGCGCCAAAATCATTCCTCCAAGCAGCAGAATAAATGCAGAATAAATAAAGAGGGCAGGGATTCAAG
>NZ_JBFUMG010000484.1:0-3386 GCF_054049495.1 Phyllobacterium sp. P5_D12
GATTGAGAGCACCCATCGACTCTGCGGGCTTCGACAATCCCTTGACGAGAACGAACCCGCCGATCAGCGCCATAATMGTGCATAGGGACGCTGGCAGGAAGCCGGGCCCCATCATTGCCGGACTTCCGTATGTCAGGTCGCGCCCGGCCCATAGGCCAAGCGCTCCGAGCGAGATCATCAAAGTCCCTGCAAGTACGTCGGGAAGGTCTCCTCTTCGGGAGGGAGCCCGCGGGTTCATTGCTGCACCCATGGTGTTTCGTTCCATATTTTCTGGAAGCGGGCGAGGCGAGCCGGCATCGCCTTTTCCCAATCTGGACCGCTTAGGTACGCCAAGGGCAATGCTAGTTTTTCCGCCTGTTTCTGGAACTCTGGGTTGTCGATTGTTGCTTTCACGGCGGCAGCGAAGCGCTCGGAAATCTCTTCGGGTACTTGGCTCGGCGCTGCGATGCCACGTTCCGAAGTCATCTCAACGTCAAATCCCGATTCGATGGCTGTGGGAACATCCGACAGCTGCTTGGAGCGCTCGTTTCCGAATTGAGCAATCATCCGCAGGCCCGAAATGTCGTTTCCGGCAAACTCGCTGATATTGAGGCCGCCACCTGTAACCTGGGAGCCGAGAATTGCCGTGCGCGTCTCTCCTGCACCATTGAAAGGAATATGAGTAATCTGCACGCCAGCTACGGCTCCCAATATGATGATTGCCAGGTGATCGTCGGTTCCGATGCCCGATGAACCAAAAGACACAGCCCCAGGCTTGGCCTTTGCCGCGGCGACGAAGTCGCCAAGGGTCTTGATGTCGGAAGCTTCTGGGACAACGACTGCCGCGGGGTCGTCGACGATGCGCGCGATGGGCTTTATAGTCTTCGGATCATAGCCAAGTTTCCTTTGAACCTGCATCGAAAGAAAGCCCGGGGTATTGATGTAGGAGAACGTATACCCGTCCGGTTTTGCCTTCGCGAGAGCGGTGTAGGCGATTTCACCTGAAGCTCCAGGGCGGTTTTCTATTACGATGTCAGCTCCGAGTTCCTTCTCGAGGAAAGGCTCCATGGCACGAGCCATGACATCCGTGCTTCCGCCCGGTGCGAACGCAACTATCATTTGGATTGGTCTGTCATTCGGCCATTCCGCATGGGCGCTTCCCGCGGCCGCAAGGATCGTGCCAGCTGCCAGTACTGCAATTTTCGAAAGGTTCACTCTTAAGTTCCTCCCTGGAACGACGAGCGGGCCCGGCACCCGCCAAAAACACCTAACCGGGTTCTCCGCCCATGGCCGCGCTCAACTTGCGGGCAGCCGTACGGAGAATCTTCAGATTTCTGTTGATCGCGTCTTCGGTAAAGCGGGGTGTCGGCCCAGTTAAAGCCATTGAACCAAACAGTTTGCGACCGTCGCGATAAATTGGAACGGCAAGGCTCGCGACTTGTGGGTCGCGCTCACCGATCGTCGCGTGGTAGCCGCGTTCCCTGATCTCGTCATAGATATGCCCCGGTGTGCCTGAGAAGGCCAGAATGACACGCCCTGGAGCACCGCGGTCTAGCGGCAGGGCGTCTCCGACGCGCGCGGAGTGCCGGATCGATTGATTGGAATCGTGACGGTGAAGGCAAACACGCGAATCGCCTTCCCTGACATAAACGGCGGCGCTTTCGCCGCTCGCCTCGCTGATCTCAGCAAGGAGAGGCTCCAATACCGCCGAGGCCTTGAAAGTTGACTCATAGAGAGCTCCGAGGCGCGCGAGTTCGGGGCCGAGCCGCCAGCTGGCGTCATCGTTGCGCACCAGGATCGAAGATTTTGCCAATGAGCGGGCGATGCGCAGCACCGTGGACTTGTCCAGTTCTGTGCGGCGCGCGAGCTCGCCTAGCGTTAGCCCCGAATCAACGTCGGTAAACGCCCCAAGTATGGAAACTGCACGTTCGACGGCCGCTACTCCCGATGAATTGCCCGGCATGGGTTAACCTCCCTCAAAAGATGTGTAGGTTGTACTAGGTACAACACCTTTTCATTTAGTACAATACCGTATATTGAAGATTCGTCAATCGCAGCTGCAGTTTTGAGCAAAGGCGGTATTCTTGGGAGAGTTTTTATGAGTGAAATCAGTCATATGAAGGCCAGTGGAGATCTCGATCAGGATCCCTCGCGTCAGTGGGTTGTTTTGATCACTGGTGGAGAAATCGACACACGGGCCAACGAACTCCTCGAGAAAAGTTCCATCAGGTCAATCTACGCCGACGGCTATAGCGGATCCGAGAAGCTGGCCGAAATCGCTGCCAAGGAAACGGTAGACGCAATCCTGGTTCGCCAGGGAAATATTGACGCGAACGTCATAAATGCCTCTTCCTGCTTGCGTGTCATCGCAAAGCACGGCAGCGGCGTCGACAATATTGACCTTGCAGCTGCGAGCGCCCGCAATGTTCCCGTTCTTCGGGCTCTTGGTGCAAATGCTCAGTCTGTCGCAGAACTCGCTCTCACACTTTCTGTAAGCCTGATGAAAGACATATGCATCTTGAACAACACCGTGAAAAGCGGTGGTTGGCCGAAGACCAGGTACATCGGCCGCGACCTCGCAGGGGTCCGTTTTGGTGTCATCGGCTTTGGCGAAATCGGCAGGCGGACCGCAAAACTTGCACAAAGCATCGGAATGGAGGCACGGGCTTACGATCCGTACGCGAGCGGTGCGGACGGGATCTCTGTCACCCGCGACCTGAAAGAGATCCTTTCGCAGAGTGATGTGGTGAGCCTGCATTGCCCGCTTTCCTCGGAAACCCATCATCTCATCAATCATGAACGTCTCTCATGGATGAAATCCACAGCTTTTCTGGTCAACACAGCGCGTGGAGCTGTCGTTGATGAGAAGGCGTTATACGAGGCCCTGACCAATGGTGTCATCGCCGGGGCTGCGCTCGATAGTTTCGAGGAGGAGCCCCCCAGCAAGGACCATAGATTCTGGATGTTGCCAAACCTTTTAGCGACGCCGCACGTAGGTGGAGCCAGCCGTTCGGCCTTGCGGAATATGGCTTTGCAGAGCGCACAGAACATCATCGATGTCCTTAACGGCAAGGCATTCGACCGTCGCGCGTTGGCCAACCAGGACGTCAGCTGAAGCACGGTAGAGAAGCGGAAAATCCTATAAAATACAACATTCGGAGATAATAAGATGCTAGGCTTCAAAGTGTGTAAGCGGCAGCGCAAGGTTGACAGCAACTGGGTCAACAAATTTTCTGATTTGCCAGTAGCAAACGTAAGCGACGTGATGTCCCGCATGGCTGCTGGAGGCGCATCGCTACGCCCCTATTATCAGGGTGCGCGGATGGTGGGCCCAGCGATCACCGTTAAATCCCGCCCGGGCGACAATCTGATGGTACATAAGGCGCTGGATATCGCTGAGCCTGGCG
>NZ_JBFUMG010000485.1:0-3383 GCF_054049495.1 Phyllobacterium sp. P5_D12
GAACAGTCTGCTCGCGATCACGCAGTTCGGAATAGCGTTCCGGCGACAAGTCCGCAACGTCCGTCGCTTCCTCACCAACGAGTGCCACCTCTTCCGCGTCGTCCGCACCCTGTGCGCGTCGATCGGCAGCAGCTTGCTTCAAATACGCTGAGCGTTCGGCAGGACTTGCCTCGACGTGTCCAAGGATAGCCATCGAAATGAWGTTATCGCCTGGAGCCAGCGAAATACCGCGAACACCGATTGAGTTGCGACCGACGAACACGCGTACGTCAGTTACCGGGAAGCGAATGCACTGGCCACCGGCGGCAGTCAGCAACACGTCATCGAATTCATCACATGTATCGACACTGAGGATTTCGTCGCCCTCGTCTTCCAGCTTCATCGCGATCTTGCCATTGCGATTGACCTGAACGAAATCGGACAGCTTGTTGCGGCGCACCGTCCCCCGCGTTGTGGCAAACATCACGTCGAGATTGGCCCAGCTTGCCTCGTCCTCCGGCAGCGGCATGATCGTGGTGATGCGTTCGCCCTGTTCGAGCGGCAGCATGTTGATCAGGGCCTTGCCGCGCGATTGCGGCGTGCCGATGGGCAGGCGCCAGACCTTTTCCTTGTAGACGATACCGCGCGAAGAGAAGAACAGCATCGGCGTGTGCGTGTTGGCGACGAAGAGTCGTGTGACGAAATCCTCGTCCTTCATCGAAACGCCTGAGCGACCCTTGCCGCCGCGGCGCTGTGCGCGATAGGTCGCCAGCGGAACACGCTTGATATAGCCGGCGTGGCTGACGGTCACGACCATGTCTTCACGGGCGATGAGGTCTTCATCGTCCATGTCGGCGCCGCCATCGGTCAATACCGAGCGGCGCGGTGTGCCGAATTCATCGCGAATGGCAATGAGTTCGTCCTTGACGATGCCCATGATCCGCAGACGCGATGCCAGGATCTCAAGGTAGTCGGCAATTTCGACACCGATCTTATTGAGCTCATCGGCGATTTCATCGCGTCCTAGTGCTGTAAGGCGCTGCAGGCGCAGATCGAGAATAGCCCGCGCCTGCTCTTCCGACAAATTGTAGGTGTTGTCGTCGTTGAGCTTGTGACGCGGATCCGCAATCAACTGGATCAACGGCGCGACGTCACTCGCAGGCCACCGGCGTTCCATCAACTGGTCACGCGCCGTCTGCGGATCCGGCGCCCGGCGGATCAGTGCAATGATCTCGTCGATATTGGCGACGGCAATCGCAAGACCAACCAATACATGGGCGCGGTCACGTGCCTTGCGCAGCAGGAATTTGGTCCGGCGGCTGACGACTTCCTCGCGGAAGCTGACGAAAGCCCGCAAAATGTCGAGAAGGTTGAGAAGTCCCGGCTTGCCGCCGTTGAGCGCCACCATGTTGGCGCCGAAAGACGACTGCAGTGGGGTGAAACGATAAAGCTGGTTGATAATCACGTCAGTGACGGCATCGCGCTTCAGTTCAACCACAACACGATAGCCATCGCGATCGGATTCATCGCGGATGTCGGAAATGCCTTCGATGCGCTTTTCACGCACCAGATCGGCCATCTTCTCGATCATCGTCGCCTTGTTTACCTGATAAGGCACCTCGGTGATGATGATGGCCTCACGGTCACCGCGCATGCTTTCGACGGCGACCTTGCCACGCATCAGGATCGAGCCGCGGCCCGTACTGTAAGCCGAGTAAATACCGGATCGGCCAAGGATCAGCCCCCCTGTCGGAAAATCCGGACCTGGAATATGTTCCATCATTTCCGGCAGTTCGATCGCCGGATTGTCGATCAGCGCTATGCAACCGTTGATGACCTCGGCCAGATTGTGCGGAGGCACGTTCGTCGCCATGCCGACGGCAATGCCGCCAGAACCATTGACGAGAAGATTGGGGAAGCGCGCCGGTAGTACAGTCGGTTCCTGCTCGCGGCCATCGTAATTGTCCTGGAAATCGACAGTTTCCTTGTCGATATCGGAGAGCAGCGACTCCGTGACCTTCTCAAGCCGGCACTCCGTGTACCGCATCGCTGCGGGGGAATCGCCATCGATCGAACCGAAATTGCCCTGGCCGTCGACCAAAGGATCACGCAGCGACCAGTCCTGCGCCATGCGGACGAGCGCATCATAGATCGAGGCGTCGCCATGCGGATGGTATTTACCCATCACTTCACCGACGACACCTGCCGACTTGCGATAGGACCGGTTCCACGACAGACCCATCTCGTTCATCGCATGCAGTATGCGTCGATGCACAGGCTTCAGGCCGTCGCGCACGTCAGGCAGCGCACGGCTAACGATCACGCTCATCGCGTAGTCGAGATAGGAGCGCTGCATTTCCTCGATGATGGAAATCGGCTCGATCCCGAAGGACGGTCCGGATTTATCGTCTTCGGAGCCAGGAGGTGGAGTTAAATCAGACACGAGGCACTCATCTTTCGGATAGAATCAATCTTTGATCTTATAGAGGCTTTTCAAGCCAAAAGCCAATAAACGGCACGTTAATACACAGCTGAAAACCCTTCGAAATCAATGGGATAAAATGGCATTTCTCATGCGGTGAAAAACTTCTGGTCTGAATCGCATGTTTCTCGACGTTGGATAGCGAATCCGGTAGGTTGAATCCGGGATAACAGTTGGGTTGGTGCGGCTTTAAACAGAAAAGAAAAGCAAAATCGTGGCGTACTCAGACACCATTCTCAATGCCTTTGTGACGCTCATGGTAACGATCGATCCGCCCGGTCTCGCACCATTGTTTCTGGCCCTGACGACGGGCATGAACCGGGCGGAACGAAGTCAGGTTGCCCTCCGGTCCAGCCTCACGGCATTTATCGTTCTCACCGTTTTTGCAGTTGCCGGTGCACAGATACTTGCCCTCTTCGGCATTACGCTCGGCGCTTTCCGCATTGCAGGTGGTCTGCTTCTCTTCTGGATAGCCTTCGAAATGATCTTTGAGCGGCGTAACGAGCGCAAGGAGAGAAGTGCGGAGGTTGCGATTACAAAGGATCACATCCGTAACATTGCCGCCTTTCCTTTGGCGATACCGTTGATTGCCGGTCCAGGTGCGATTTCCGCAACCATTCTTCTGGCTGGAACGCTTTCAAGTGCCACATCGCGACTGGCGTTGATCGGCATCATCCTGATCTGCATAGCCTCTTGCTATGCTGTGTTTTTCCTTGCCGAGCGGATCGACGGTTTTCTTGGCGAAACAGGCCGTTCGATATTGACCAGACTGCTCGGCGTAATTCTCGCCGCCCTCGCAGTCCAGTTCGTGGCGGACGGCATCCGGACCCTCGTCAACAGCTGATACCAGGCTCTAATAACCCGGGCTTATGCGGACATCGACGCCGTCGCTGAATACGACCGTCAAGGGCGTGCCTGCGAT
>NZ_JBFUMG010000486.1:0-3372 GCF_054049495.1 Phyllobacterium sp. P5_D12
CGCCTAAAGTCCAAAACGCCGCTGCTTGGAAATAATGGGAAAGCTGATATATTCCATTTTGGAGTGAGGAGCGGATTTTCACCCGCCCCTCGTTTTGCTGACTAGTTGAATTGAACCCGGATGCTGAGTGACCAGCTTATCCGGGTTCTCTTCATTGTCAGTGTGACGCTAAACGGTAAAAAACCGCATAGTTCACCTCCAAGTTTCAAAGGCAAGGCTTTGCCGGAGTCGGAGTAGTCAATCTTCCCCGATGTACCGGTTCACTCAATACGTGCCGCTTCTGCCTAGAGAACCCTCCACACATGGCTGGAATTGTCGCAGACCACAACGAATGCAGGGTTGCATAAGAGGCCGGTTAACGGTGCTGTGGGTTGTCCCGAGATCACTAGCGCTGCCATCTTGATTGCGTCGCAATTGCCGGTTTAATGCGGAGCATGACGACAGAGAACAAGCCATCGTGGATTAGACTTGCCGCCGTATTGATACCGGTGACGTTTTCGCTGCCGCTGGTATTGGGATTTTTCGGCGCGGCCCATCCGCTGTTCGATTCCTTTGCGCATTTCCGCATGCATCTTGCAGTGCTGATGGCCATATCGGCCATCCCAGCCCTTATTCTTGGACTGTGGCAAGAAGGTTTGATGGCAATGGTGTTGGCACTGACCGCGCTTGGTTCAGTGCTTGTTCCCTCCCCTGCACCTTCCGCAGAAGCTGAAACAGCCCAGCCGGAATACAAACTGATGCAGCTGAACCTGCGCTACGACAATCGTCACCAGGCTGACGTCCTTCGCTTGATCGCGCAAGAAGCGCCCGATGTCATCACCTTGCAGGAAGTATCCACTGCGTGGCGCCCCAAACTGAAAGCGATCGAAGCACGCTATCCCTATAATCTTTACTGCCCTAACCGCAGCCATATTGGCGGCGTTGCAATTCTCTCCCGCCGCCCATTCGCGCTCGGTACCACGCCACAATGTGTCGACAGTCTGATTGGTTTGGCACGCATTGATTTCGGCGGACGCAGCGCCGTTATTACTGTAATCCACCTCGACTGGCCGTGGCCCTATGGCCAAGCCAGCAATGTTGAGGCGATCAAGCCCTACTTCGAGCGGCTCCAAGGTCCAATGATTATTGCTGGTGATTTCAACGCGACATCCTGGAGCCAGACACTTAAAACCATCACTGAAGCGAGCAAGACATCTTCAGCCGAAGGGTTGCGGCCGAGCTGGCTCGTCAACGGCTCATTGGCGCATGCGGCCCGCTGGGTTGGCCTGCCTATCGATCACATCCTCGTTTCCGACCGAATTATCCAAACGCGCGTCGAAACACTGCAGCCTGTCGGCTCGGATCATTTGCCGCTGCTGCTACGCTTTACGATCAGCGGCGTTGATGACAATGGCGGTCCAGATCAACAAACGGTACTGAGGCAAGGCAATTACATATTCTGATAGACTGGTCCTTCGCCGCCCTGTGGTGGCACCCAGTTGATGTTCTGATTGGGGTCCTTGATATCGCATGTCTTGCAGTGGACGCAGTTCTGCGCGTTGATCACGAACTTCGGCCCGGTTGCCTCCTCGACCCACTCATAGACACCGGCCGGGCAGTAACGTGCCGACGGTCCTGCATAGACTTCGAGCTCGGAGCTTTTCTGCAGGCCCATATCTTTGACGATCAGGTGAACCGGCTCGTTTTCCTCATGATTGGTGTTCGACAGGAACACCGAGGACAGACGGTCGAAGGTCAGGACACCATCGGGCTTTGGATAGGCGATTGGCGCGTATTTGCTCGCAGGTTCGAGGGAGGCTGCATCGGTCTTGCCATGCTTCCACGTGCCGAAGGGTGACCAGCCGCCAAAGACCGTGTTGAGCCACATATCGAGGCCGCCCAGCATGACGCCACCGATTGTGCCTAGCTTCGACCACATGGGCTTGACGTTACGCACACGCTTCAAATCCTTGCCGATCTCACTTGAGCGCCAAGCGTTCTCGTAGGCAATGAGCTCATCATTGGCATGCCCGGCGGCGATCGCTTCCGCCACATGTTCGGCGGCCAGCATGCCCGAGAGCATGGCATTGTGCGAACCCTTGATACGCGGCACATTGACGAAGCCAGCCGAGCAGCCTAGCAGCGCTCCTCCGGGGAAAGACAGCTTCGGCACTGACTGCCAACCGCCTTCAGTGATCGCGCGCGCACCATAGCCCAGGCGCTTGCCGCCTTCGAAGAGGCCACGAATCGACGGATGGGTCTTGAAGCGCTGGAACTCCTCGAATGGCGAAAGATAGGGATTCTTGTAGTTGAGGTGCATGACGAAGCCGACGGCGACCGTATTGTCCTCAAGATGGTAGAGGAATGACCCGCCGCCTGTCTTCATGTCCAGCGGCCATCCGAACGAATGCTGCACCAGGCCCAGCTTGTGCTTTGCCGGATCAACCTGCCACAATTCCTTCAATCCGATACCGAATTTCGCCGGCTCCTTACCTTCATCGAGCTTGAATTTGTTGATCAATTGCTTGGCGAGCGAACCGCGCGCGCCTTCCGCGATCAGGATATACTTTCCGAGCAGCGCCATGCCCCGCGCATAGGCCGGTCCGGGACTGCCGTCCTTCTCGATGCCCATGTCACCGGTGGCAACACCGACAACAGCGCCGTTGTCGTCGTAAAGCACTTCCGAGGCAGCAAAGCCCGGGTAGATTTCTACGCCCAGCTCTTCTGCCTTGGTGCCGAGCCAGCGGCAGACATTGCCAAGCGAGACGATGAAATTGCCATGATTGTTCATCAAGGGCGGCATGGCGAAATTCGGGAGACGCACCGAGCCGGAATGTCCGAGAACCAGAAAATGATCGGCCGTAACCGGCGTCTTGAAGGGATGCCCTTCTTCGTCGCGCCAGCCCGGCAGGAGCTTGTCGACGCCGATCGGGTCGACCACAGCGCCCGAAAGGATGTGCGCACCGACTTCGCCGCCCTTTTCCAGAATTACAACCGACAATTCCGGATTGATCTGCTTGAGCCTGATTGCAGCGGATAGACCAGCCGGCCCTCCTCCAACTATGACGACATCAAACTCCATGCTCTCGCGCTCTGGAAGTTCGGTTACCTCGCTCATGCAATCCTCCTAAGAATCATTCCCGTAAGCACTTTTGTGCAGTATTTTTCCCGATTTGTAGCGCAACAATAGCCATATGACACAGACAGTCATGCATTCCAGATGCGGCCAATTGCCCTCATTTCACGACGATCGGCGGAATCTAAATTACTTTAACGTAAACGTCAATATTTTGCACTTTCATAGATTGTTTGCACGGGATGCGGTTTCAGTCATAATTCAGCTTATTGTCTCGCATGCCAACTGATGGGAGACCTGATGAAACGATACCGCAC
>NZ_JBFUMG010000487.1:0-3361 GCF_054049495.1 Phyllobacterium sp. P5_D12
CTTCATGGGAGCTTCCTTTCACTTTCAGTTTGTCGTTGAGCGACAATGAGACCGCAATTGCTGCGGCCACGATAAAAAAACAACGCTGGCGAGTAAGAGAGGTTCCGATCTCATAGGGATCGTTGCCTCCTGGCGTAATAAAGAAGTCCCGCGCCAATCGCGATAGTCAGCAACCCTATGGTGATCCATCGCGTTTGGCCCACCATGAAGCTACCGCCGAGAACACTGAGACCCTGAAGCGCCCAGATTGCTCCCATGAGGATTAGAAGCACGGCAACGATAGACAGGATGGATTTCATTTGGTCCGCCTCTTTTCAGGTTGCGTTTTCATTCTCGCACCATCAAGGCGGGATGAAAACATTTTATGAAACAGGCGCTATTTCCATTAGATTTATGAGGTCACGACCTAATGTCTGTCTGGATTTGTCGATTGGCGGCTGATAGACMTCGTTGCAAAGCAGGGAGGCTGAAATTCTATGACTGCATTGACGATTATCGTTGAATTCGAAACGCACGAAGGCCGCGAAGAGGAATTCACTGCGCTCATCCGCGAACATGCCCGCAAGACGCTGGAGGAAGAACCCGGTTGTCTGCGATTCGAGGTCATCAAACCCATCGAGCGCAATGGAACACCCATTGCCAACAAGGTCATGGTCAACGAACTCTACGCGAATGAAGCGGCGGTGACGGCCCATGAGAATAATCCGCGCCTCCCCAGGGTGCGGGCGGCAAATGCGCCCTTGCTCAAGTCCAGCAGGTTGATCCTGGCACAATCATTGACCGGCAAGGTACCCGAGGAAGGCTTGACGCCGCAGCAGCTGAACGCCAGCAATGACGACTAGAGCCGGATAAATTTGAACGAAAGTTCAATGACATGATCATAAAAAATGTGCGATGACTGTGTTCCGCCATTCAACAGCAACCTGATCAAGCCGTACCGGAAGACTAAAACGATGAAGAGATTGGCTCTGGCTTTCCTGCTGCCTTGCACCCTTGCGATGTCTGGTTGTGGCGCAATGCGCTGGATGAGCGAAGCGCCGCAAAACGCGTCCAGCTGTGYCGGCTGGAACAAAATCAGGATCAAGCCGGAAACGGCAGTCTATCTTGTGAAGAATGATTTTTCCGCCAGCATAGATATCGATTCGCACAATCTCAACGGCCAGAGAAACGGTTGTTGGAAGTAGCCTTGAATCTCGCAAATCGGAACAAAACGCCATAAACCACGTTCCTCCTTTCTCCACTCATGGAAAGGATTACTGAAATGGCAACGAATACAACCAAAGTTCAGGCTATGGCTGAAAAGGATMTGGAAAATCAGGTCGCGGCGTTGCGCAAGCAGCTGGCATCAATCAGCAAATCGCTTTCCGAGCACGGCTATGAACTTTATGAAAATGGCGGCAGCTCTGCCTACGAGGCGGTAAAGAAGAACAGCCGAAAAGCAGCACGCTTCGTTGGTGAGGAAGCGCACATGGTCAGTSAAAAAGCCAGGGAGAACCCGATGACCGCGGTCGCGATCGTGTCTGCCGTCGCCGGCTTAGGTCTCCTGGCAGGTCTAAGCGCTTATCGGCGTTAAAGACCAAGCCTTGAAATTCAGGGGCACGCTTCATATATACGGCTTAGGAATTCGTCTCCGCTTTTGACCACGGATGTACTGGCACTGGCGTTGAGGCGAATTCGGAAGGTCGGGAATTCCCGGCCTTTTTTGTTGCCTATAGCACACATGACCCTATCCGAGTGCGGTGCGGCAGTGTCTCAGGTTGCTTTCGGAGGCGCGAACGGTCTATGTAGGGCTCACTATCTGCCTGATCATTCATCAGGTTAAGGACATTCCGTTATACGTTCTGAGAGTGAGCTGCCCGAATGGACAATTTTGAGAAATACGCCCTGGCTCTAATGGTCGTATTCGGCGCCCTTATCATCGGCGGTCTCATGGCCGTCAACATTGCATGGGCCCACAAGGCAGGCTTTCTGTACGCTCTCGGCGCGGCAGTGGTGGTTTGGTCTGCCGGTTTCGCGGTCCTTTTTGACAAGCCGCGGGTCTACGGTCTCCTGTTGTTATGTGCGATTGCCCTCATCACGGCCTCTATCGTTGTTATCGTTCGATAAAAATCGGGGGGACGTTTAGRCGTGTTATCCGGATAATATGAAACTGGCTTTCATATTATCGTTTACTTTATCAAGAATAATTCTAAACTGCGGCCAGATTGAATGTGCRGGCCTGGATTTCAGGTTGAAAGAGATATTCCCATGCGACTGACCAGACAGACGAACTACGCCATCCGAATTCTTATGTACTGTGCCGCCAATGAAGGCAATCTCAGCAGAATCGGTGAAATCGCCCAAGCCTATACGGTTTCGGAACTTTTCCTGTTCAAGATCCTCCAGCCGTTGGTCGAGAACGGTTTCATCGAAACCGTGCGCGGCCGTAATGGTGGCGTGAAGCTTGGAAAACCGGCCAAGGACATTACCCTCTTCGACGTCGTGCGCGTGACCGAGGAAAACTTCGCCATGGCGGAGTGCTTCGAAAACGATGCCGCCGACTGCCCGCTGATCGACAGCTGCGGATTGAATGCGGCGTTGCGCAAGGCGCTCAATGCATTCTTCGAGGTGCTCGCCCAGTTCACGATCGAGGACATCGTCGACAAGCGCGATGTGCGTGCTCTGCTCGGGATCGACATACTCACCCCTCGCCTCGCGACGGCCAGCTGACAAGTTTGCCGTACTTCTGCAGTACTCTTGACCGGTGAGAGACCGGAACAGAAACGAGTGGCCTTTTAGGGTGACGTTCTCAACGAAAAAACGCAAATCTGGTGCAAGAGGCATCGAATCTCATGCAAGAAGTGTCGATTCCGGMATGCTTTTCTGCACCCTGCGTTGCAAATTGGGTTGTTCTCGGTTGCGAGAAATGGTGAACGCGTGACCTCACCATATCCATCACGAGCTTGTGAGACGTTTTGACRCATGTTGAGCCGGCAATATTTTTTTGCTTTCAATCTACCCGTAAAGCCAAACATGATTGAAATGGTTATGTTATTTGCCTAGTTTAGAATTATTCTAACTAGTTGAAATCATGACATAATATCACCATATGCATTTGACAGGTTCTCAACAAACCGRCTTTATAGCCGGAGCGTTGGATGAACGCATGACCTTTAATGTTTGGGCCTTGAACCCTTGCGATTGGAGGAACCATTGTCTGGTTCGAAAGTATCACCCGGTTTCGGGATAGTATTTTGTGGGTCTAGCGTAAACAACGCATTCGGATCAGCAATTGATTCAAGCTTAGGCGCCTCTGCGGCATTAGATGTCGTGGATATGTGTTCTTATGAGTACGGCGCCTATACAAAATGCTAGTTTGTCA
>NZ_JBFUMG010000488.1:0-3357 GCF_054049495.1 Phyllobacterium sp. P5_D12
GCGTAATTGCGCGCGGTTCCGCTGTTTCGCGCAGGACATAGGCGCCGCGGCTGGACCGGTTTTCTTCCGCATGAACGTGACGCAGCATCGCGAGATTCTGGCGTGACAGGACGATGACACTCGGCCGGTCGGAATATTTCAGCGCGAGCTCCCAGCACTCGGCGGTTTCGATGATGTCGGCAGGACGGAACACGTTTATGCCGGGTGTTGCCCGTAGCATCGCCAGATGTTCGATTGGCTGATGGGTCGGACCGTCCTCACCAAGACCAATCGAGTCATGGGTCATGACGTAGATGACCTGCTGGCCCATCAGCGCCGAGAGACGCATCGCACCCCGCGCGTAATCGGCAAAGGCCAGGAACGTGCCGCCATAGGGAATGAAGCCGCCATGCAGGGCAAGGCCGTTCATCGCCGCCGCCATGCCATGTTCGCGGATGCCGTAATGGATATAGCGGCCGGAAAAACTTTGCGGTGTGACGTCGCGCATTCCGGGCGTAACGGTCAGGTTTGAGTGGGTAAGGTCAGCCGAACCGCCAATCGTCAGATCGGTAGCATTGTTGATGACACCAAGCACCATTTCCGAAGCCTTGCGTGTCGCGACCTTGGTAGACTTCTCGACATGTTCGCGGCGGAAAGCGCCAAGCTCTTCAAACAGGCTCGCCGGCAACTGCTTTTGAACGGCCAGCCTCAGATTTTCC
Source organism: Phyllobacterium sp. P5_D12 (assembly GCF_054049495.1). NCBI lineage: Bacteria > Pseudomonadati > Pseudomonadota > Alphaproteobacteria > Hyphomicrobiales > Phyllobacteriaceae > Phyllobacterium > Phyllobacterium sp. P5_D12. The sequence continues at coordinate 699 of NZ_JBFUMG010000488.1, forward strand.
CCGTGCGGTGAGGCCGCCATTCGTACACACCATTCGCGCCGTTCATCAGCCCCACGACGCGCCACGTCGCGCCAGGTCTCGATGATGTCTTCGGGAACCTCGAATGGCTGATGCGGCCAGTCGATTGCCTGACGCACTGCCGCGATTTCGCTTTCGCCGAGCGGGGCGCCGTGGGTCTTCTCGGTTCCCTGCAGATTGGGCGCCCCTTTGCCGATGATCGTGCGGCACGAGATGAGCGACGGCCGGTCAGACGACCTGGCGCGGGCAATCGCATCGGCGATTTCTTCGTAGTCGTGGCCGTCGATCTCCYGAACGTCGAAACCCGCAGCCTCGAACCGCATCAGCTGGTCCATGGACGTCGAAAGAGAGGTCGGACCATCGATCGAGATGGAGTTGTTGTCCCAGAAGACGATGAGCTTCGACAGCCTTAGATGACCGGCAAGATCGATCGCTTCGTGACTGATGCCCTCCTGCAGGCAGCCATCTCCTGCGATCACATAAGTATGGTGGTCGACGATATCCTCGCCGAACCGCTGGACAAGCAAACGCTCGGCCAAAGCCATGCCGACGGCCGTGGCAATACCCTGCCCGAGCGGGCCGGTGGTCATCTCGATGCCCTGCGCATGACCATATTCCGGATGACCTGCCGTCTTGGCGCCAAGCTGGCGGAAACGCTGCAACTCCTCGACCGGCATGTCGGGATAGCCGATCAGATAGTGCAGTGCGTATTGCAGCATCGAGCCGTGCCCAGCCGACAAAACGAACCTGTCGCGATCCGGCCACTGCGGATGCAATGGATCAAGCTTGATGAAGCGGTTGAAGAGAACTGTTGCGACGTCGGCCATGCCCATCGGCATGCCGGGATGCCCGGAATTGGCCTTCTGGACGCTGTCCATAACCAGCGCCCGGATTGCATTAGCCATATCCCGTTCCGAAACGGTTTCAGTTTCCGGCGTTTCTTGAAGCAAAGCTTGCGTATTCATCGCTATCTCCTTCACGAGGCGCGGTTTTTGCGTTCGATCAACTGCATGATCAGCGGCGTCAGGATAAGTTGCATGGCGAGATCCAGCTTGTTGCCGGGGACGACAATCGAATTGGCCCGCGACATGAAGGAATCGTGGATCATCGACAGCAGATAGGGGAAATCGATCCCGCGCGGCCGGGCAAACCGGATCACCAGCATCGACTCGTCCGGTGTCGGAATCCACCGCGCAATGAACGGGTTTGACGTATCGACAATGGGAACGCGCTGGAAATTGATGTCGGTCAGCGTGAATTGCGGCGTGATGTAACGCACATAATCCGGCATGCGGCGCAGGATCACATCCATGACCGCCTCGGTGGAATAGCCGCGCGTCGAACGATCACGATGGATCTTTTGTATCCATTCGAGATTGATCACGGGAACGACGCCGATCTTCAGATCCGCGTGGCGGGCAAGGTTGACGCCCTCCGCTACAGCGCAGCCATGCAAGCCCTCATAGAACAGCAAGGTGCTCGGCGGAAAATCACGCCATTCCGTGAATGTGCCTGCAGGTGCGTCGTATTGCGCGGCTTCCTCTTCGTCGTGGATATAGGTCCGCGTTTGGCCCGTACCCCGGCGGCCGTATTCCTCGAAAACCTCATCGAGCTTGTTCAACTCGTTGGCATCGACATGGAAATGCGTGAAATTGGGGTTACCCTTGGCTTCTTCCTCCGCAACCTTTGCCTTCATGGCATTGCGGTCATACCGGTGGAATGCGTCGCCCTCGATGAAAGCGGCCTCGATATGTTCGCGGCGGAAAATCTGCTCGAAGATGCGCTTGACAGAGGTCGTTCCCGCGCCTGACGAGCCAGTGATCGATATGATTGGGTGCTTTGCCGACATGATTTCTTCCTCCACTCAAACCCTGAACAGGCCACGCTTGCTGAACAGCGGCGCGCGTTCGCCGATGTTGCTGGGCTCGGTGTGATACCGGCTGATACGGGCAACTTCCCTTGCCGAACCGAAGATGAATGGCACACGCTGATGCATGGTCTTCGGTGTCAGATCGAGTATGCGGCTCGCCGTGTTGGTCGCGGCGCCGCCCGCCTGCTCGATGAGAAAGGCAATGGGATTGGCTTCGTAGACGAGACGTATACGGCCGTCGCCATAGCCCTTGCGCCTGTCTCCGGGATAAAGAAACACGCCGCTGCGCATGAGGATTCGGTAGGTTTCCGCGACCAGAGATGCGATCCAGCGCATGTTGAAATCACGCTCGCGCGGCCCTTCGCTGCCCTTTAGACAGTCATCTACATAGAGCTGCACCGCCTCGTCCCAATGCCGGTAATTGGCAGCATTGATGGCGAATTCATAGGCACGGTCAGGAATAACGATACTCGCATAGGCCTGAATGAAAGTTCCGAGCCGCGCCGAAAACACGAAGACATGCGTGCCGCTGCCAAGCGTGAGTACCAAGGCAAGTTGCGGCCCATAAATGAAGAAACCGGCAGCGAGCTGGCGATCGCCTTTCTGGAAAAACGATGCGCCAGGCTCGCTGTCCGGCTCGCCTGCCACCGGGAGGATGGAGAAGATTGTCCCTATAGAGACATTGGTGTCGATGTTGGATGAGCCGTCGAGCGGATCGATCGCCAGCGCCAGTGGTGSGCTTGGGTCGAGCAAGGCTGGATGGGCGAGTTC
>NZ_JBFUMG010000489.1:0-3355 GCF_054049495.1 Phyllobacterium sp. P5_D12
GCACTACAGAGGCCAAGCGGAAGTAGCAAAACACAACCAGCTTGGTGTGACCAAGACCGGGGGTATTAGATCGATACTTGCGGCACCCGCGATTGCTTCTGCATTGACTATGCCAGCACGAGCCAACACGAACATGGGCGGTTCCATTAAATATCTTAACGATTGACGATCAGATACAGCGGATGGCTGAAATTTGGGCTGATTGGACAGTTGAGCGGTTCGACGGAGACCGAGCTGTATGGCGAGGCTCTCTCCAACCAACCTCCACTGCGTATAGTTTGAGAATGTCATACAAAGTACACCACTTACTTGCCAATGTTACGGTGAGGTCTGCCCAGCCAAGGGTGTACGTTGACAGCCCACGTCTCGAACGCCGACCTGAAAATCCGGAGGGCGTTCTTCCCCACGTGTATTGGCCAAACGGCGATACCAACGCTCCCGATCCGATCTGTGCTTATTCGATCCCAATGGACGAGAGTGGTCATCGTGCGACTATCTAGCTGACACGACGATCCCGTGGGCCGCGCTCTGGCTCAATTGGTATGAAGGTTGGCTGATAACAAACAAGTGGTTGGGTAGCAGCCGACATGAAAGTCCAACAAGTGAGGGACGGCATGAACCAAAAAGCCGAGAAGAGCAGACGATCAGCTGAAACGCGACAAGACCTCCGGCCTCAGCAACCCTGGCACCAGAAGGAACTGCGGATCCTCTCAATCGATGGCGGAGGAATCCGAGGTATCCTGCCAGCAGCGGTCCTCGCTATTTGTGAAGAACGGTTTACAGACGGCCGACCGGCGGGCGAGTTCTTCGATTACATAGGGGGGAMGTCCACAGGAGGTATAATTGCACTCGGTCTTTCGATAGGATTACGTGCCAGCCAGATCCTAACAGTGTATATGGATCACGGGGCTGAGATATTCCTTCCGGCTCCTGAATACGAGTCATGGATCGCCAAGAATCTTCAAGCAACTTGGCAACATCTGCGCAGTCTTCGACGCTACAAATATGATCGAGCAGCGTTGGAGAAACATGTCAAAAACACACTGGGAGAGCAGCTGCTGGGGGAAGCGCAACAGCGCTTGGTGATCCCTTCGTTCGATGATTACAACGAAGTCAACCTTTTCAAGACGCCGCACCATCCCGACTACAAGCGGGATTGGCAAGAACGCATGATTGACATCGCTCTGGCCGCCTCTGCAGCTCCAACTTTCTTCGCGACCTATAAGAATGGCGACAGGCATTTTGCTGACGGCGGAGTTTGGGCGAATAATCCTATCATGACCGTACTCGTTGACGCTCTGATCTGTTACCAGGTGGACCGCCGTGATATTCAGATACTCTCTCTCGGTTGCGTCGAGTCAGATTTTGGATTTACGCAAGGTCAAATATCGAAAGGTGGAATCTGGCATTGGAGAGAGATTATATCGGCGGCAATGCGCCTTCAAAGTCAAAATGCTCTTGGACAGGCCAGCCTACTGATTGGACGTGACCATCTTTTGAGAATTGATGGTGTTCCAATGAAAAATGATCCCATTGCCTTGGACGATTATGTCAGGGCAGCAAAGGAGCTCCCGAAGATCGCGCAGGACCTGGTCGATCAAAATGCCGACAGGCTCAAGGAGTTTTTCTCAGAACTCCGACCGACTTATCCTGCAKCGTACGGGCCAAGAGTCCGATCATCGCATTGAATAGCAGACCGACTCTCCGCCGGCGCGAATTTCTCGTTTAAATATATTGGTAATACGGAATGATCCAAATGATCGTATACGGCATGCCGTCACATTTGAGTCGCTGGTGCTCTTCAATCACCCGCCAGACAATCCTTGAAACAAGAAAAGCGACACCAATTGTTGGCGTACCTTAGCTCCTGATAACCCTTGAAAGATTTTCTTCAACGAATTCTTTTACGCAACCTTTTCTTTTATCGATCTAGATAAGCGCCAGAGTCACAGGACTTGCCAACCGATGGTTTCTATAAACTGGATTTCAACCAATGGACAAACCAGATAAATCCGCTGCGACTTACGCCATCGGTGACATTCATGGCCGCGCTGACCTTCTCAAGCCCTTGCTTGMAGCAATCCGGGGCGACGCTGAAAAGCAAGGAGCAGCACCTCGCGTTATCTTCCTCGGAGACATCATCGACCACGGACCTGACCGTCGGCCTGCCATGAATCTCGTGCACCAAACACTGGAAGAATTGCCGGCATCTCGCCTCATTCTTGGAAACCACGATAACTTTCTGCTTGAGTTCATGACTGCTGAAGTGATCGATGACGCGAGGTTCGACAACTGGGTGCAGCGTCAAGGTGGCCTCGCGACACTGCTCTCATATGGCTTGGAAGACTTCGATTCACACGACACCATGGCCACGTATTTTCGAGATGCCTATAGAAGTCATCTCGACATGCTGACGTCAGCAGAACACATCCTCTTCGACCGACGGTATGCGTACGTACATGCCGGTGTCGATCCATCGCTGCCGCTCGACCAACAGAGACCTCGCGACCTGATGTGGATTAGAGAACCATTTCTGCAGTTCGATGGTCCCCTCTCCCATGTGGTTGTGCACGGTCACACACCGAACAAGGAATTCGCCGTGGAAATCACGTCGCACTGAATTGGGATCGACACTTGGGCGTTTCACTCGGGAACGTTGTCATGTCTTGCCGTTTCACCCGACCAAAGTGATTTGCGGATCATCTCTGCACGTGTCSATGGTATTTGTACCTCGGGCGTGAGCGTCCCAGCGGCGGCTCTTGAATCCACCATATGAGCGGCATCCGGTTGTTGAACGAACCACGGAAGCAAACGTGAATCGCCCCGCGTTTAGGAATGCTGTACTTTTGTTGGAAGTAAGGATCTTTACGCACCCAAATCACGCGAGATTGATCAAAAATGAACCTCGACGAACTCCGCTCGAAATATTCTGGTCTATTTGCAGACACCGTCAACTTCCGCTGTCCCGAGGGGTGGGTATCAATTCTCGACAAATACTTTGACGATGTGAGAGCTGCCTTGCCGAGTGGCGTCAAACTTAAACTTGTTGAAGTTGGCGAAAAATATGGTGCAATGACGATCGACATTAAGACGACGGAATACCCCGCATCCGACATACGACGTCGACTCGACAGAGCCGAGAACCTCGCTGATGCCCGTTCGGAACACACCTGCCCGGAATGCGGCGAGAGGGGCACTATGCGTGACGACAGCTGGATGTTCGTCGCCTGCGACCGTCATTCGAGAGACGTGAAGCCAGCAAAAAACCACAACGCACGATATGGTTCCGACGGACGATACTTCGTCTACGACGAATTGAGCGATGGCTTTGTGGAACTACCAGTTGAGCCGAACT
>NZ_JBFUMG010000490.1:0-3350 GCF_054049495.1 Phyllobacterium sp. P5_D12
CCGATCATGCGCAGATCGCGCGTTTCCTCATAGCGCGCGACAAGGCCGCGCAGACTGGCCACCAATTTCTGTTGTTCTGTTGTCCAGTTATGCTGTGCAAGGCGAGAGATGGAACCGAGAATATCGACCGCAGGAAACCGTCCCCGCGCCGCGATGCCACGGTCAAGAACGATATGGCCGTCAAGCGTACCGCGAATGGCATCGGAGATAGGATCATTGTGGTCGTCGCCGTCGACAAGAACCGCATAGATGCCGGTAATGGTGCCGCCCCCTTCGAGACCAGGTCCGGCGCGTTCGAGCAGGCGCGGCAACTGACTGAAGACGCTTGGTGGATAACCGCGCGATACCGGTGGTTCGCCCGCTGCGATGGCAATTTCCCGCGCCGCATGGGCAAAGCGTGTGATGGAATCAACGATCAGCAGAACATTCTCGCCGCGATCACGGAAATATTCTGCAATCGCCGTTGCCGTATTGGGTGCAAGCCGGCGCATCATCGGGCTTTCGTCGCCCGTGGCGATGACGGCGATGGTCTTTTCGAGCTTCCCAGCCATCGTGTCTTCAAGCATGTCCCGCACTTCGCGCCCGCGTTCGCCGGTCAGGGCCAGCACGACCGTATCGAAGTCGGTGGCTTTGGTCATCATGGCGAGCAGTGTGGATTTGCCAACGCCAGACCCGGCGAAAACGCCCATGCGCTGGCCAAAGCACATCGRCATGAAGACATCGACGACATTGACGCCGGTGCGCAGTCCCCTTTCCACCCGGCCACGATTCATCGCTGACGGTGCAGGGCAATCCACCGGTTTTGGGTCGGTTCCCGCTGACAATGGTCCCTTATTGTCGAGTGGATATCCCAGAGCACTGATCACCCTGCCCTTCCAGTCGGGTGCAGGGGCGATGCGTAACGGTCCTTCCGGGAAGACCGGTGTTCCAAGCGATGGCACGATGCGGTCATCGAACGGCTTAACCAGTACTCTTGTCTGTTCGAGCCGGACAACCTCGGCCGGGTGGAGCTGGCTGTCAGCACGGATTGCCACGATGTCGCCAAGTTGAACCTTGTCGGATATCCCACGAACCCCGATGGCCGAGCGCGACACCTCATTGACATAGCCGCCGACAACAACCGGATTTCGCTCCTGGACAATCTGCGACACGATCCTTGCCAGTGTATCAAGGCTGCCCGTCCGTTGGCGTATCGTCGGCAAGGCTGCTTCGAGCGACTGCATGGTCAAGCGGCGATCACGTCTTTGATCCGAGCGTCTTTATGGCTTCGGAGAAAGTGTTCTCACTGCCGCGGAGCAATGCGTCAACACGTTCGAAAGCGCGTGATACAMTCATCAACCGCGTCATTTCGCTGATTGCGTCTACGTTCGAGCCCTCGATCGAACCCTGAATTACACCGGCATTGGGATTGTCGATGGCAGGCTGCGCCGCGACGCTCGGAATGACTGAGGAATTGTCGAAATAGGTCAGCTTGGCGTTCGGGCTAATGGTAAAAAGACCGATCGCGCCCAGTTGCTTGCCGTTTTGATAGACCGCTCCATCCGACGAGATATCAGGCGGTCCACCATTGGGATCGATCGTCAATGGCTGCCCACCTGCATCGAGAATTGGATAGCCCTTCACGGAGAGGAGTTCGCCCGTGGTCGACATCTGCATACGACCATCGCGCGTATAGACCTGACCGGCCGGTGACTGGAGGGAAAACCATACGTCGCCTTTTGTAGCCACATCCAGTGGATTGCCTGTCTGGGTGATTGGACCGGCTTCGGTTTTGATGTAGCTCTCACCGGCCGTGACGAAACTTGAGTTTTCTGCGGCTTTCGACACCATTGCCTCGAACTTCATGCCTGTGGCGCGAAAGCCAGGCGTCGACATGTTGGCGACATTGTGAGCCAGCGCATCGAGCCGGCGCTCCAGCGAGATTTGTGCCGAAAGCCCAACATAGATCGAATTTTCCATCAACGACCACCCAGCTTGAAGGATTGTAAGGTCGCTAGAATACTTGCCGAGATCCCGATGGCGGGGGTTCCTCCGAGCAAGAGGGATGGTGCGCTCGCCGGTGTGGAGGGATTCTTCATCTCATACATGGCAGTGAACCGCGTCAACAGCTTGTCGAGCTTGGCGGGGTCCTTGAGATCCTTCAGATCAAGTTTGTCCTCGACCAGTTTGGCCTGTCGGTCGATGTCGAGATTGGACATCTGTGCCGGCATGTTGAAGGTCGCCTGGAAGACCTGCAGAAGCGCCTTGTCACCAAGTATCTCGAAAGCATTGGTAATGGTCGGCGCCTTGCGGGCGAAATACAGCGCCAGCCGCACGCCCTCATTCTGCTGGCCCGTCTCGACCTCCAACGTCTGGCGCACATATTTGTCGACGATGGGCTGCTTCACTTCAGGCTGGGCCGTTGTCTTGTCGCCAAGCTTGACAAAATTGAACGCTGTCGCGAGTTCCTTGTAACGGGGATCCGTAAGCTTGTTGGCGAAACTGTCGGGGCTGTCTATGCCTTCGGTGAGCACCTTGCGGATGAAGGCTTTGGCATAGGCCATATCCTCAAGGCCGAACGCCTTCAATGCATAGTTATACAGCTTTGTGTCTTTCATGAAATCATCGATTGATTTCACATTGCCTATATTGTTCAGATAGTAATCGCTCTCGCGTTGAACGATGGGCTCCTTGGAGACGCGGGCGAGCGAACGCGGCAAGTCGGCGGCAATCAGCCTATAGCCCGTCATCGTATTGATCATGATGCGCCTTTCCTGAAAATATTTGGCTCATATGTGTCAAATCAAGCTTGCCTGAAGCTGGCGGTACTGATCCTCGCGCGCCGGAGGCGCAACAACTCCCATCGCTGCAAGGTTCACGCAAGCCGACGCTGTTAGCGCTTTATCGATAAACGTGCAGGAGAGTGTCTTGGGTATTCTTGTTGGACTCGTCGTGACGATGGGATGTCTTCTCGGCGGATTTATCGCAATGGGAGGCCATGTTGCTGTGCTCATGCAACCTTGGGAATTCGTCATCATCGGTGGCTCTGCGCTCGGCACCTTCCTGGTGGCCAATCCGTTCTCGGCGGTCAAGGATACAGGGCGGGCCTGCATGGAAGCCTTCACCAACAAGATTCCCAAGCAGCGGGATTATCTCGATGTGCTCGGGGTCCTTTACGCTCTGATGCGGGAATTGCGTGCCAAGTCGCGCAATGAGGTTGAGGTTCACATCGACAACCCAACGGAATCAACAATTTTCCAAGCTTTTCCAAGCGTGCTCAAGAACCACGATCTGACCCATTTCATCTGCGATTATTGCCGCCTCATCATCATAGGCAATGCGCGCTCGCATGAGATCGAAGCCTTGATGGA
>NZ_JBFUMG010000491.1:0-3349 GCF_054049495.1 Phyllobacterium sp. P5_D12
GGATTGCCTTCTCCGATCGCCCTTCATTGCTGGGGACTGCTCTTCTCGCCTACATGTTCGGTCTGCGCCATGCTTTCGACGCCGATCATATTGCCGCGATCGATAATGTCGTCCGCAAGTTGATGCAGGAGGGCAAGGCGCCTTATTCGGTCGGCTTCTTTTTTTCCCTTGGACATTCAAGCATCGTCGTCATCGCTTCCCTGATCATCGCCGCGACTGCCGCTGCGATGCAGAGCAATCTTGAATCGTTCCATCATGTCGGTGGTGTCATCGGCACGTCCGTGTCGGCCGTGTTCCTCCTCGTTATTGGCCTGGCCAATCTCTTTATCCTGCGGGGTATCTGGTCGGCCTTCAGCCGTGCGCGCCGCGGCGAGAAAATTGTCGACGACGACCTCGACGCACTGCTGTCGGGAAGAGGGCTTATCGCTCGCATCTTCCGGCCGATTTTCCGCGTGGTTTCGCGGTCCTGGCATATGTATCCGATCGGCTTCCTGTTCGGGTTGGGATTCGACACCGCAACGGAAATCGGCCTGCTCGGGATTTCGGCAGCGCAAGCGACGCAGGGCATGTCATTCTGGACGATCCTCRTGTTTCCTGCACTCTTCACAGCGGGTATGTCGCTCATGGACACGACCGACAGCGTCCTGATGACCGGTGCCTATGGTTGGGCGTCGATCAATCCCATGCGGAAGCTCTGGTACAATCTGACAATCACTGGAGCTTCCGTCGTCGTCGCTGTCTTTATCGGCGGCGTGGAAGCGCTTGGTCTGATCAGCGACAAGCTCGGTCTCGAAGGATCGTTCTGGCAGTTCGTTGGAGGACTGAACGATAATTTGGCCAATTTCGGTTATGCAGTCGTCGGGATATTCGTCCTGAGCTGGATAATTTCCGTCATCGTCTACCGCGCCAAAGGCTATGACAATCTGCACGTCGAAGTATCGGCGTGAAACTTTTCTCACGCCGGTTCGACTGGTTCGAGACCCTTGTGGCCAAGGCCCATGCTGGGAAATACCAGTGACTTTATGACGACGGGCACAGCGCCGGACGTTTCGAGCATGGCTCCGATATCGATGAAATCGAACTCGTCAAGTTTGATGCCGTCGATCGAGATGATCGAATTGACGCCGTCCGCACTGACGAAATGCATCCCGACCAATCCTCCGACATCGCTGTCACCGACGAGGATCAGGGGTTGGCCTTTGGCAAGGATCTGTGACAAGCCCTCTCGTATCCCCCTACAGAAATCATCGAGGCGCCTGTAGCTTGCCGATCCCTGCCATTCGTAGCAAATGGCCACAGGGCTGTCGCCGTGGGTCAAATCGAGCCGTGCCAGTGCTTCCTTCACCATTAAGCCAACACGTTCGGCGTCGATATCATCATCGAATGCGAATGCGGGCTTTATGACGGGAACATTGCGAACGGGCAGGGCAACGAGTGGCCTGACGAAGATCGTACTGCCGCTGACCTGTACAGTATATTGCGAGGCGCCGACGACGGTCGCCCGGATACCCTGTTCGGGACGTTCAAGGCGCGGCCTCCAGTCGTCGAGCCGCTTGCGCAATTGCCGGGCCAGCAAGGGTCCGAGATCGCTGAACCCTGCATTGGTATCGGCATAGAGAAATTCCGAAACGCCGCCGGAAATCGTGACTATGTCCGGTGGTGGTCCCTCGGGCAGGGCAGGCAGGCGATGGAGACCAGCGGTTTCGCTGCGCATTGCGCCACCCTTCATAGCTTCGAACAGGTGGTCGACCATGGACGCCGCGAGTTTTCCGGCATCCTCGGGCGTGAGAACCGCGCCGAGCACCAACGCCACGCCTGCTCGCTTCGCAAAATATTTGCCGGCTTCTTCCAACCGCGTAACCCGCCGGTCAGTATCGAATGCGACGACGCGCGCACCAATGTCGATGGCGCTGATATGGCGGATGGCGCCGTTTTCGCACAGTGCGAGTTTTGACGTGCCCCCACCGATATCGACGTTGAGCACGCGCTGGCGCGTTCTGCCGGATAGAGCAACCGCGCCAGACCCGAACGCGGCCAGAGTGGTTTCCAGACCGTCCCCCGCGCTGACCACGACAAATTTGCCTGTCTGCGCCGAAAAGATTTCGCCAATGGCGCGCGCATTGCTGCGCCTGACGGCAACGCCGGTGAGGATGAGCGCCCCCGTGTCGATGTCCTCGGGCTTCAGGCCGGCGGCTTCGTACTGGGCCTCGAAAAACGATGCGAGCGCGTCGGCGTCGATAGCATCATCGCTGCGATAGGGCGTGAGCAAAACATCGGATTGATGCAGAAGCGTCCGCTCGACTACCATATAGCGCGTATCGAGACGCTCCAGCACGATGCGGGAGAAGGCGAGGTGAGACGTTGATGTTCCAATGTCGATACCGACACTGGTCAACTGTATCTCATCCTCAAGTTCCATACTGCGGCCGATATTAGAGAAGAATATCCGGCCGCCTTCCTCTGGTTCCTCTGACATTGAAATTAGCTGCTCAGACGACGGTGGACATTTTTTTCGTCGTGTCATCCGGCGTGACGTACCATTCCGGCTTCATACGGATTTCGACCCCATTGCGGTTCAGCTTCTCCTCATATTCCTTGCGGATATAGGGGTCCTCCATCCAGTACGGGATAGCCGTGCCGCCTTCATTGACGTCGATTGCGGTATAGTCGGTGTGCTTTTCACCAGGAGCGCCGGGATCGCGGCCAGGATTATGCGGGCCGAACCACGCCATCAGGCGGAAAGGCTCCTTGGAAACACTGAAGTGCTGATGATACCAGCGCGCACCACCCGGGGCGGCGGACACCATGCCGAAAGGACCGTAATCAAGGCGCTTGATCTTGTCGGCATGGCCATCCCTCCAGGGATTGACGCCGTATTCTTCGGGCCAGGTATAGGTGTAGCCTTCGCCTTTCAGGCAGATCAGAATTGCCGCCGACGTATGTGCGTGCGCTTTCGAATAACGGCCATTCTCATGCTGGCCGATCCAGTAGTAGAAGGTGTTGTTGGTCATGAACGGCTCAACGCGGCGGTAACCTGGCGAGCGTCTGTTGTCGAGCGGCAGTTCGCAATTGACGGCGTCTGGCATGAAGTTGGTCCGCCGCATGGCGAGCCCGCGAACGGGATCTGGCTCGATTTCCTCGCGATACTTGTAAAAGTCGTCGGCTCCGGAAAAGCGGTCGCGGAAGACATATGGGTTATTGAAGACCGCATCGGCATTCTGGATCTGGTTGAGAACATTCGGCGCGGTCGTGCCGCCAAGCAGAAGTGCCGGATTATTGGTTGCGTTGACGATCCGGTGCATGGCGTTCATCGGTATCGAGAACATCGACCCTTCCTGCCATTCGAAGA
>NZ_JBFUMG010000492.1:0-3332 GCF_054049495.1 Phyllobacterium sp. P5_D12
CCTTGTTGGCATGGCATAAGCGGTTTGAAGCCGCTTGGCCTGCGCTCGCTTCGAGATACGGCGATCGCTTTTATCGTATGTGGCGGTATTATCTGTTGTGTATGGCTGGGTGCTTCCGTGCTCGTCAGATCCAGCTTTGGCAGATCATCCTTTCTCCATCCGGAGTCTCAGGCGGGTACCAGCGGCATACCTAGCTCGGCATTGTCATTCCTACAATCCGACTGATTGCAAATAGTAAAACAGTAAATCGATCACACGGCTTGGATAATCGTTAATACCATAACTCGTGCAGGTTTACTCGGCCGCGAGGGCGCATTGCTTTGCCACAGGCCAGCAAACGAAAGTATGACTTTTACAAACCAACGCACTACCCACCCGCACGTTTGTATGATGGATCATGCGCCGTTGCCTCGTTACCATATGGAAACGAGTTGCGAAGGAGTGGCCGCCATGAAGGTCAGTTCAATACTTGATCATCCTATTCTGCATGACCGTTGCAGCTTCAGCGACGAAGCTCCGTCGGCAGCACCTGCCTGTTACCGATCCTATTATTCCGGAAGCCGTACGTTTCTGGCTCACCAACGCTTCCGCCTCTCTCTGATGAAACATCTTTAAGATCGAGGCGGTCGCCCCAGGCACAAGGATAACGTTATGAAAAAGCTCGATGCGATCTTGATAACGCTGCTTCTGGTGGGGTCGGCCGCAAGAGTGACATTGGCGTTTACTACAGGTGATGTATTCGCCCTAAATTGAGTTTCACCTGTGGTGTGATGGCGTTTTTTTGCTCTTGACGATTGCTTCTCTAACGAAGTAATTCACGACCTCTCACACGTAATTTACTTATCGTTATCTTGAACCACATCAACTATATCATAAATCAGTTTAGCAAGCCGGGAACCGCCGACGATGGATATCGATATTCATCATGACGCGAYGGAACCAGACGGACTTGCAGTAGAGGGCGACGACCTTGCCCTCAAGTTCAGGAGACGCTCAACATGCGCTCTTTAGTATTACGTACGGCATTGGCCGCCTTGCTTATCACCACACCGTTCGCATCCGCTTTTGCACGCGGCGGTGGCATGGGTGGAGGCCATGGCGGCGGCATGGGTGGAGGCTTTCATTCGGGCCAGTCTCTCGATAGTTCCATGGGCAGCGTGAACTCGGGCCAGTCCATTGGCGGCTCCCGCTTGAACTCTACCGGGAACACCGATCAGGACTCGGTTGGCGACTTCAGGCAAGATTTTGACGGCATTCGTTTGCCGCGGCCCGATGCCGGCACCCGAGTTCGGTCGTTTAGGTCGGGATCGAGGATGGACATGAATTCAGTGGACCAATCAACTGCCACTCCGGGTAATACCGCTATCAGGGTGCGCTAGCCAGATTGGACGCCATAAAGAGAGCGCTCTCTTTCTGGCTCCGCTGGAACTACGTAGGAAATCAACCAAGCCATAACCTTTGTCGTTCCTGAGAGGCGATGTCCGCAGCTCGTCTCGCCCAACGTCATCGTATGTCGCGCCGGGGTGCTCGTCCGGCCGGACAGCAATCTAGCCCACTTTCGCTTTACGAGAGATCGAGATTCTCGGCGATGGAGAGCACGCCGTAGCCACCGAATTCTTGATCGGTTTTGGAGGGCGAGAGAATATCGAAACGCAATAGGAAGCATCCCAGGGAACTAGGGGGAAATCGGAATCTCTTCCGACGGCTCATCAAGCGTCCCTGGGTGGTCTTCTGTTTCGTCGTCGTCAAGGGAAGGGTCGGTCTTCAGGTTGCTGATCATCTGACGACAGTGGTATGTCACGTACTCTGCGATTTCTGTGTAAACGCCGGATTTGAAATCGGACGCTTCCATTTCCTTCACGACACCCGGTAGCGCCTTAAGGGTCGCCGCCGACAACTCTGCTAGCTCAGGCCGCTTCGTAGTCGGTGAAAATGGTAATCAGTTAAGTCGGAACACTTCGGTTAATAACTGCTTCACCGCTGCCTGCGCAGCTTCAGCTGCAACTTTGTCGTAACGCTCGGTCGAGCCGAGTTCCATGCAAGCGTCGTCGGAGGTGAACGGCTTATTCGTAGCGACGTTGAGTATCTTCCCGTCTTCTTCACGGCGCTGGCAATTGCGCGATGTCTGCGCCATTGAGTTGGGCACCGACTTGGGTTCGTCAAACCCGTGGTACGCGCCGGGATACTCGGTCATGACAGCATCCTTCCCGGCAGCATTGAGGCGCGCGATGTAGTGACGGCAGGGCGCAGCCAGGGTCTGATCGTCGGCGGAGCCGTGGAATTCGCGGATTGGTGCGTCGGCAACGTCGAGTTCATCGATGAATTGAATGTTGCATGCACCATAGAAGGCAAGATGTGCAGCGATGCGCGTTTTGGTCGGCCCATGGGCGTTTTGAAAGCGTCGCAGGGAGGTATAGAGCGCCGTAGTGCCTCCGCTTGAGTAGCCTAATACAGCAATCCGCGACGGATCGATGCGCGGGTGAGCAGCGAGAACGTCGACGGCGCGATAGGTGTCGTAAAATCGCGTGACAAAGCTTAGCCGGGTCTGATCTGTCATAAGGTTGACTACGCCGCGTCCGCCGAAACTGTCGAGACGGAACGTGGCAATCCCCATTTTGTTGAGTAAGGCGGCCCATCGGGCTCCGATGCTGCTCACAGGTCCAGAGTTGCCGTGCAGAATCACGACAGCAGGTAGTTTCTCGTCCCAATTGGGAAATCTAAGCTCTCCCGTCAGAGTGACGGGAACGCCGCCTGCGGTATCTCCCTTCAGAAACTGCTCGTCAGTAAGGGTGAGGGAGGGAACATTCAATTTCTCGTCCGGAGGAAATTTCGGGCGAGTTTCCTCGGCGTTTCCGCTAACAGCAAACAACGCAATTGAAAGACTGAAGACGATTGCGATTGAGAGTCTCATGGCAAGCACCTCCCGCGCTCGCAACAGACAACTTAGCACGTTTTGGCAGTGAGCCATATGATCGCAATCTATGGCGAGGGTCCGGCTCGTGCGAAAGTCGGAGACAAATGGGGCCCGGCGGCTCGGTCGCCGCCATATTCTTAATGTATCACAACATCAACGCGTTATGTCGACCTGTCCGCGTTGCGCCAATGGTCATCGCGTTGACTCCACCATCAGGTTGAGCATTCTGATATGTGTGATGGCCAACCGTCGGTTCCTGTGTGAAACTAACTGTGCCTTGCATCGGCCGCTAGCCTTCACCGCTTTCTGTGGTAATTTGCAGCTGTTCGCTACTCTCATTGGGGAACAAGATCGTCCGGTGAATTTCTGATCGCGGTAGTTGTCGTACTAGCGGTTTTTCAGTCCAAGCACATGCGTG
>NZ_JBFUMG010000493.1:0-3328 GCF_054049495.1 Phyllobacterium sp. P5_D12
CCGCGATACGAGCGGAATAATTTTTGCCCATGATGCACTGACGCGCAAAATACCATCTTTGCGCATAGGTGGCGAGCATCGGCAGGCACTCTGGAAGGGAGGTTTTTGGAATGTGTAAAGTATTTGCAGAACAGGATCCGCAAGGCTATCGGCAGATCAATCGTTCTGTGCGCATTGGCGGACATTCGACGAGCATTCAACTCGAGGCAACGTTCTGGAAGCTACTCGACGAGATCGCCGAGAGCCAAAGCATGACCACACCGCGGTTCATCTCCACTCTCTACGACGAGGCATTGCAGGCGCAAGGAGAGATTCCGAATTTTGCCTCGATGCTTCGTACCACATGCGCGCTCTATTTGCGCGGCGTGCAGACCTGCGCGGAAACAGTGGCTGGGAAGAACCAAGTCCTCGTTGGAGAACATGCTGCCTAGGCAGGAATCCTGACAACTGCCCTCAAGCCGCCGGCGGGGCTGTCATCGAGGATAATGTCCCCGCCATGACTGCGGGCGATATCCAGTGCTATTGCGAGGCCCAGTCCTGTTCCGCTTGAATCCTGATTGCGTGCTTCGTCCAGCCGGAAGAATGGCTTGAACACCTCATCACGCATCTCCTTCCGTATCCCTGGTCCATCGTCGTCGATAGTTATGGTCAGCCACCCGTCACGGTGATCCGCAGCAACGGACACGTTTTTCGCGTAGCGGAATGAATTCGATACCAGATTGGAAATCAGGCGGGAGAACGCATTCGGCCTGACCTGTATTTCCGGCTCACCGCGGATTTTCGACGTGAAGCCGCGTTCGAGCAGGATACCTTCTTCCTTCAGCTTGCCAAATAACCGTTCCAGATTGAAGGTGCCGGTCTCTTCCTCTGCCTCGCTGCGAGCGAAGGCGAGATRGCCCTCCAGCATCGATTGCATATCTTCTATGTCCTGCTCCATAGCTTCCGTGTCGACCCTGTTGCCGACGAGAGCGAGCTGGAGTTTGAAGCGGGTCAGGATCGTGCGCAGGTCATGGCTGACGCCACTCAACATCGTTGTGCGCTGCTCGATTTGCCGCTCAATACGTTCGCGCATGACGATAAAAGCCGCGCCGGCCCTGCGTACCTCTTCCGCACCGCGCGGTTTGAAATCTGGGGGGCCGGCACGGCCCTTGCCGAAACTATCGGCGGCGGTGGCAAGCTGTTGAATTGGCTTGATCTGGTTGCGCAGGAAAAGGATAGCGATGGCAAGCAAAACGAGGGCGGAACCCGCCATCCAGACAAGGAATATCAGCGTGTTGGATGCATAGGCTTGGCTGCGGCGTGCAAAGACTCGCAGGACTTTGTTGTCGAGCTGGATGCGGATTTCCACCAGATCGGAATCGCCGATCGTGTCGATCCAGAACGGGCGGTTGATCTGCTTGGTGATCTCTTCGCTCAGAATACTATCGAGAATTGAGAAGAAGGGTTTGGGGCCAGGTGCGGGCAGGGGATCGGCGGGCAGGATCGAAATATTGAGTGATAATCTTTCACGCGAAATGCGGATCAGGTTTTCATAGGCTGGATCTTGAGGATAAGTCTCCATGAGATCKATGATGCCAGCAATGTCGCGCACAACGGCCGTCGAAAGGCGTTGTGTCACGGTTTGCCAGTGGCGCTCCATGAAGACAAAGGCGATCAGCGATTGCAACAAGACCATGGGGGCGATGATGATAATCAGTGAGCGTGCGTAGAGCCGCTTGGGCATCCAGTGCGCTAACCAGCGCGTGAACTTTCGCCAAGGGCCCAGCAATGTACTTCGCCGACGCCGCCAGTGGCGCTTCCTGACTGCCAATGCGCGTTTCGCGGTATCCGTCGGTGCCATCTATCCAGTATCCGCTTGCGCATTGAAATGGGCGGATCGCTAGGGTCAGGACCTGTTAATATGATCGAAATGGCGTCTGAAACGGCAAGAAGATGCGAGGAGAGATGCGATGGATGGGCTCTTTCCCCCGTCCAAGCGGCTCGACACTGCAGCTTGCAGCCCTTTCGGCGTCCTGAGGATATGGTCCATCTTCCCGGCAACATCGTCGCAAAGGACTTGAAAATGGATAAACATTTCCTTCGCCTTTGCTCCTTGTATCCGAAAAGATGGCCTCATACCATTTCGACCAGATTAACAGGTCCTGACCCTACTCCACGCTTAGTTTATAGCCGACGCCCCGCACCGTCTGCAACCAAACTGGGTTTGCCGGATCATTTTCAATCTTGCGGCGCAGGCGGTTTATCTGCACGTCGATCGTCCGCTCGCCCACATCGCCTTCCTGTCCGGTTAATTCGTGACGCGGGACGGTTTCACCGGCGCGTGCAGCGAAAATTGCCATTATATCCTGCTCACGGTCTGTCAGTCGGATCATCTCACCTGAGCGCTTGAGTTCGCGCTTCGCGATGACGAATGTGTAGGGTCCAAAGACGATCTGTTCAATCTTCGCTTGTGTAGCCGGGGCGCCACGCCGAAGGATGTTGTTGATCCGCAGGATCAGCTCGCGCGGATCGAAAGGCTTTGGCAGGTAATCGTCGGCGCCTGCTTCCAGACCGGTAATACGGCTGTCGGTCTCCGAGAGCGCCGTGAGCATGAGTATTGGTACGTTCTTTTCCTGACGCAGCGACTGGGTCAGGGCGACGCCGCTTTCTCCTGGCATCATCACGTCAAGGATCAGAAGATCATAGTCGATCCCGGCCAGCTTGCGCCGAGCCTCATCGGCATTGGCAGCCACCGTAATACGAAAACCGCTGCCAGTAAGATATTGCGACAGTAGATTTCGAATTCGGGTGTCGTCATCGACAATGAGCAGGTGCGGTGCATCGTCTGACAGCAGCAGTTCGTCACTCACCAATGTATTCCTCTTTTCTCGCGGACATTCGTCCTCCCTTTTCGTAGAACTTGTTTTATCCTGCCTTCGGCAGACTGTCGATCTGTTGCCATTGAGCGGGATTCACCATCGCCTTAAGGAAATGCTCGATCACTGACCGGTCGGAATCACGGATCTGCTCCAATGCACTGGTAATGCGGCGTGATTGCGGTGCAGCTAGTTCCAGCGCCAGTTCGCGACCCTTTGGTGTTGGATAGAGCTCGCGCTGGCGCCTGTCGCGTGGTCCGGTAATCTGAACCACATGATCCGTATCGATCAGTTGCTTGAGCACGCGGGCAAGGCTTTGCTTAGTGATCTGTAAAACATCCAGTAATTCTGCAACGGTCATCCCTGGCTTACGATTGATGAAATACAGCACGCGGTGGTGCGCGCGGCCAAATTCAAGCTTTTCCAGTATCATGTCGGGATCGGCGGTGAAGTCGCGATAGGCGAAGAAAAAC
>NZ_JBFUMG010000494.1:0-3326 GCF_054049495.1 Phyllobacterium sp. P5_D12
TCCCAACAGATCACGCGCCAAGCAAATATCCTCGCCTTTAACGACGCTTTCCTGCTAGTTGCCGGAATATCTTTTGGTGCTCTTGTCATGCTTTTAGCACATACGTCTACCCGAGCGCTTCTCGCTCGCCGACATTCCCCAGCAACCGTTCCAATAAGTTGACGATGTATGTCCAGTTATCGCCGCCATTTCGCAACGTTGATCGCAATCGCCGTCGGTATCTCAGGCCTGGTCATTGTTCTCTATGCTTGGCGATTGCCGCCGTTCAGGAGCGATGTCGAGATAACGGAGAATGCCTATGTCAGGGGTTACGTCACGCTGATCAGCCCGCAGCTTAGCGGTTATATCATTGAGGTGGCGGTACAGGATTATGCGGAAGTTGTGGAGGGTCAGCTTCTGGCCCGGATAGACGATCGGATTTTTGCTCAGAAGCTCGATCAGGCCAAAGCGACACTGGCAAGTGAACAGGCTGCGCTGGACAATTCGGCCCAGCAACAACGCGCGGCCGAAGCGCGCATCGCCTCAAGCCAGGCGCAGCTTGACAGCGCTACCGCCGTCTCACATCAGGCCCAGGCCGATTGGGCGAGAATCGACCCCTTGGCGCGCCGGGGCGTCATGAGCAAGAGCGATGCCGATCAGAGCGAAAGCGCCAAGCAACAGGCACAGTCCCTGGAATTGCAAGCCAAGGCCGCCCTTGAAGTGTCGCGGCAGGATCTCGAAACCATCAAGGTGAGCCGCGGCTCCTTGGAGGCGGCCGTCGCCGGAGCTCAGGCGGCTGTGAAGCTGGCCGAGATTGATCTGGCCAACACGCGGATCCTTGCCCCTCGAAACGGGCGGCTCGGCGAGGTTGGCGTGAAGCTTGGACAATATGTTGCCGCGGGAACGCAATTGATGGCGATCGTTCCACCGGACGTATGGGTAATTGCCAACTTCAAGGAAACCCAACTGACGAACATTACGCTCGGTCAACGCGTTAGTTTCACCGTCGACGCTCTAGACCGCAGGCGAATGACGGGGCACGTCGAGGCCTTTGCCCCGGCGGCAGGGTCCGAGTTCAGCATAATCAGGCCGGACAACGCGACTGGCAATTTCACCAAGATCGCACAGCGCATTTCAGTCCGCATTGCAATCGACTCCGACCAGGAACTCGCTAAGCAGCTGGTGCCAGGAATGTCAGTGGTGGTCAGAACCGAATCTAAGGAAAACTAAAAGCAATTCAGACCTCGCATTTAGAGTTCCGCCTCAATTGGCCCGTCAGCAGCGGGAGCAGGGGACTCGCAAACTCGATGTGCTGTGGGGCGTGTACTCGTAAACGAGGATCGGTTGGGACAACGTGGGACATAGATTTGCCGATCACAAGACGGCCCCTAGGAGGCATTCATCGCTTTAAATCCTCAACCATGGCAGCGCCTACTTCGGCTATCACGCGCAGGCTTGCTGCTGCACCAGTCGGGCTTGTCGTTTCACGCACTTCGCCCGGGCCCACATCGTTCAACTCTGGCTCATAGCCATCTAAGCCTCGAACGGACAACCTCCGTTAAAAATGACATCTAGGAGACTTTGGAGGCGACAGGTGCGAGAGCTTGCCCGTATCGAACGATCAAGCGGCTTCCTTTGGTCAGAAACGGGCGCTCTATCCAATGGAACGAGGCAGCGGCCACACTGATCGTAAGCAGCAGTTCGAGGTTGATTGTCACTCCGCTTGGCAAATCCAGGGACTTCAGGACAAGCAAGATGGGATAGTGCCAGAGATACATGCCGTAGGAGATCCGGCCGATTCCAACGAGCGGCTCAAGTGTCAGGACGGTATGGGCGAACTGTCCGGCGACTGCCGAAGCGGCTGCAGCGATCCAAATGGCCGCGACCGCAGCAAAAGCGGTAAATCCCCAGATCAGGGACCATTCGCCGTTGTTGCCAAAAAGCACGAACAAATATCCAACCAGGGAGGCCGACCAGAAAAGCCAAGGCGACCACACCTGTCGCAGACCCGGCAAAAAGGCAAGCAGGCAGCCAACCAGCAAGGCATCCGCACGGGTGTCGAACCCGTTGTAGATTCGCGCACCCGGTGCATGCATCGCCTCCAGCGCGATCCGCCATCCGAGCACGGTCAGAATAAGGGCAAGGGTCGCGAGCGGTGCGCCACGGCGCCCGGTCTTGGCGAGCAGGGCCGAAAGCACAATTGGCCAAATCAGATAGAATTGCTGCTCCATAGCGAGCGACCAGGTGTGTGCAAGAACGGTATCGGGTCCCAATTCGAAGGCTCGCGCCCAGTTCATTGTGTAAGTCGCGGCAAATCCAATGGCCTCCAGAACATCGTTTCGGATTTTGGTAAAGAGCGCCGCAAATGCGAGACATGCGAGAAAGACATAGAGCCCCGGCGCCAGCCGCCTCACGCGCCGCAACCAAAAGCGCGGCATGTCGATCCTGCCGCAATTTTCCCACTCAGCGAGCAAATTCGACGTGATCAGATAGCCGCTCAGGACGAAGAACAGGTCAACGCCGATATAGCCGCCAGGAAAACGATCGTAAAATGTGTGGAACACAATCACAGTCAAGACAGCGATTGCGCGCACGCCGTCGAGCGCAGGAACGTAATTCATCAAAAAGCCTTGGTGCTAAAAATCGCATGCAATAGTAATTCCGCGAATTTGCACCGGGCTCAGGCATTTTGACAAGCCGAATCTTGCAGGACAGCAGAAATTCGCTCCAAGCCATGCAGAGCGGATCCTGTCTCCGCCTCTACTGCGGGGTAGAGCTGAAATCGCTGTCGAGACCACCCGATATCGTAGGCTTCGATTGCGGAGGAGATGGGACGTACCTAAGCCGGTAAGCCCAATTCAGGCCCGTCTGGCTTCGGGGATGACTGCGATCTCCTTGGAGAACATCACCACGGCAAAGATCAATACGCCAGCGAAAACGACAAGCGATCCTATCCCGACGAGCGGTTCCAACTGGACATTGCCCAGTTCCATGAAATAGAGCGCCGGCAGCATGAAGATCAGACCAAGCGCATAGACCACATAATGAACCATGGCCAATCTCTTGACTGCCTTGGAGGGGTTGAGTGCGTAGTACCCACCGAAAATGGAACAGGAAACCCAGCCCAAGAGGTTGAGATGTGCATGAGCAGCGATCACCGTATGGTTTCCGGACATTCCCATTTGCAGGCCCATCGCGAGTCCGATCAGAAGACATATGATGGCCGTCTTGAAGAAAAGCTGAGAAATCTGTGGCATTTGGCTCCCCCTGAACCAGAATTCAATGATGCCGCGCACAATACACGCGAGCGACAGTGGTTTCCAGCAAGCTCAGTTAAGCATTAAGAA
>NZ_JBFUMG010000495.1:0-3307 GCF_054049495.1 Phyllobacterium sp. P5_D12
TCCCACACGCGCTTAGGCTGGCAACGGTTAAAGTGCAAACTACAGCGAATAGAATCCTGCTCATCAGATTTCCTTTCCCTCAAAGGCGAGTAGGTGACCGACGGTAGAGTACTACCAATGGTAGAGTAGCACAAATAGGTGCGATGACTAGAGCTTGGTAAGGTAAACGCACAACAAGTGTGTCTAGTTTGCAACAGGGCGGTCCAGCCGGGATATTCAGACGATCAGCACCGGCGTTCCCAAGGGCGTGTTGTCATAAAGATAAAGGATGTCTTCGTTCGTCAGGCGAATGCACCCGTTCGAGACGGCTTGTCCGATCAACCAAGGTTCATTTGTGCCGTGCAGACGAAAATAGGTGTCACGTCCGCCGCGGTAGAGATAAAGCGCCCGCGCACCAAGCGGGTTGTTTGGTCCGCCCGGGACCCCACCGGCATATTGCGCCAGTCGCGGCTTGCGCTTGATCATGCTTGCAGTGGGCATCCAGGATGGCCATTCCTCTTTGCGCTCGATCGTCGCTCTACCCTTGAGCGTCAGTCCCTCCTCGCCGACGGCGATCCCATAGCGCGTAGCCGACCCGCCGTCCTGGACTGCATAGAGGAAACGTTCATAGGTGTTGACGACGAGCGTCCCGGGCGCCTCGCTCCCTTGATACGCCACCTCCTGCCGCCGCAAACGGGGATCCATGCCTTGTGGTATGGCAAAGGCCGATGAAATCGGCGACATCGCCTGGCGCATCCCGGACCCGCATCCGGAGGTCAGCATTGCCAGACCGCCAAGCATCAGCCCCCGGCGCGTAACTTTTCCATTGATCATTTGTTGCCCCAACCAGTCGACACATTCGCGGCCACCCTAACATCGCAGGAGTTCTCGGCCAAGTCTCGTAGATCGCGGCGATCGACTATGAACAACAAGCTCGGATACCCGCTGATCAGGTGCCATTGAAAAAGCCGARGCTGAAAAGGCACGATCACAGCTGAACACCTGTGGCGGTGCCGTTAAACCGACAATCAACAGTCGTTTTCCAGACTTAACCTTTGCCACAAGCTTGGCATTGTCGCGTGCATGAGTATCTCCGCCGTGCCCCTGCCGCCCGTCGCCGGGCCCGATCCTGCCAAGACCTCCTCGGAGGCTGCGATCGGTTGTCTGTTGGTGGCGGGCGCGGCGATCGCCTGGAGCACCGGCGGCGCGCTCACGCGCTTCGTTGAAGCCAATGACAACTGGACGATCGTCTTTTGGCGCTCTGTCTTCGCCGCGCTGTTTCTCCTGTGCTTCATGCTGGTGCGCGACGGGCCGCGCGGCACATGGCGGCTGTTTCAGCATATGGGGCTGGCCGGCCTCGGCGTCGCTATCTGCTTCGCCATCGCCTCATCCTGCTTCATCATCGCGCTGTCCTATACGACGGTCGCCAATGTGCTCCTGCTGCAGGCGGGCGTGCCGCTCTTCGCGGCATTGATTTCATGGATATTGTTCCGCGAGCGCATCAGTTCCGCCACATGGATCGCCATTGCCGTGGTGATCGCCGGCGTGGCCATCATGGTTTCGGATTCGCTCGATGGGGAGGTTTCGCCCATCGGCGATATGCTGGCGCTGTTGATCGCCATCTCGTTCGCCATCGCCACTGTCATCACCCGCCGCAAGGCGCATCTGCGCATGACGCCGGCGGTCTTTCTCGGCGTGGTCATCGCCGCTTGCGTGGCCTCGACGATGGCCGGCGAGTTCAGCACGAGCGTGCGGGATTTCGGCCTGCTCTTTGCACTCGGCGCGGTCAATCTCGGCCTCGGCCTCGCGTTCTTCGTCAGCGGCGCCCGGCTCATTCCTTCGGCGTTGGCCGCGCTGATCAGCACGCTCGAACCTGTGCTCGGCCCGGTCTGGGTCTGGCTCCTGCACAACGAGGTTCCGGCTCCGCGCACGATCATCGGCGGCGCCGTCATCCTGTGCGCACTGCTTATGCATCTCGGCTGGGAATATCGGCGTCAAAAGCGCGTGGCGGCGGTCGTCCGCTAGTCGCGATTCTCCGCACGACAACTGCGTTGCATCATTGAAAATTTCGCACTTGCGCAATTTTCAATGAAAGTGTTGCCTGAAGCCAGTTGACGAACCCTTCGCAATCTAAAAAGGTAGGGCTAATCACGGGAACCTCGGCACAATCAAAGTATTAGTGCCAGCATCATGGAGAACTAAATGGGTATCAAAACCGCTCTGTTGACGGCCGCTCTCGCGCTCGGAATTTCCAGTTCCGCTTGGGCGGCAGACCGCGTCGTCAATATCTACAACTGGTCTGACTACATCGATCCGGCGATCCTTGAAGAATTCACCAAGGAAACCGGCATCAAGGTCGTCTACGATACCTTCGACTCCAATGAGATTCTTGAAACCAAGCTTCTCGCCGGCGGTACCGGTTATGACGTGGTGGTCCCCACCGCCAACTTCCTGCAGCGCCAGATTGCGGCGGGTGTGTTCCAGAAGCTCGACAAATCCAAGCTTCCGAACCTTTCCAACACGTGGGATATGATCAATGAGCGCATCGCCACCTACGATCCCGGCAACGAGTATTCGGTTGACTACATGTGGGGTACGACAGGTATCGGCTATAACGTTGACAAGATGAAAGCCATTCTCGGCTCAGATGAGAAGCCGACATGGGACGTGCTGTTCAAGCCTGAAGTGGCGGCGAAATTCAAGGATTGCGGTATTCACATCCTTGATTCGGCCTCCGACGTCATGCCTTCCGCCCTTGCCTATCTCGGTCTCAACCCCGACAGCAAGGATCCGGATGAATTGGCCAAGGCGGGCGCGCTGCTTGAGTCGATCCGCCCTTATGTCCGCAAGTTCCATTCTTCCGAATATATCAACGCCCTTGCCAATGGTGATATCTGCCTCGCGCTCGGCTATTCTGGCGATATACTCCAGGCCAAGACACGCGCCGAAGAAGCCAAGGCCGGAGTCAATGTAGCCTATGCAATTCCGGCTGCGGGTGCCCAGATGTGGTTTGACCTGATGGCAATCCCCGCCGATGCGCCCCACGTTGCGGAAGCGCACGAATTCATCAACTACATGCTTAAGCCGGATGTTGCGGCAAAGGCCTCGAATTTCGTGTCCTATGCCAATGGCAACAAGGCGTCTCAAGCGGTGATGGACAAGGAGGTCCTCGAGAATCCGGAAGTGTATCCGGATGAAGCGACGCTCAAGAAACTGTTCACCGTCACGCCTTACGATACGAAAATCCAGCGCGTGGTGACGCGGCTCTGGACGAAGGTGGTCACAGGGCAGTAAATCCTGCAAAGACCCCGGCAGCCGATGCCGGGGT
>NZ_JBFUMG010000496.1:0-3300 GCF_054049495.1 Phyllobacterium sp. P5_D12
GCTCTGAAATGTTTGACGAGACGCTCACGCATGAGGGCGCTGTGATCAGCGACCTCCGCGCTGATGTTTCCGAGCAGGCAACCTCTCACAAAGMCGACTGCCCTGAACGCTTCGATCCGGTCATCAAAATAACCTTCCAAGCGGGCAAGCGGCGTAATTTCGGCATCGCAAAGCATGCTGCGAAGCTTGTCCTCATTTCGGTTGAAGTAAGCATCAAGGACGTCAGCACCGAAAACTTCCTTACTCGCGAAATGATTATAGAACGACCCCTTGGGAACTCCGACGCTCTCAGCGATGCCCTGAACGCCCGTCGCGGCATATCCCTCAGTATGAAACATCTGCAACCCCGCCTTGACGAGATTGTCGCGAGTGCCGGGCTTCGGTTTCGGGCCCCGTCGGGCAGCAGGAGAAGATTTCACGCGAGCATCCTTGACTAATTAATTCTGACCGGTCACTTTATAATTGTCGCTTCTCGTAGGAGCGGTGTCAAGAAAAGGCATCTGCGGCAGAAAGAAAAGTTTTGGTTTCAAGGCTGGATACAAAAATTCCCGCCGATGGCGGAATTGAGCTGTCTGCTTGGGTGTTCCTGACCGAGGTGTCGGGCMCGCGTCCTGTGGCACATGGGCTGTACCGGGACCAGAGAACACGGCCTCGAGCGGTTTTCCAGAGCATTCGCAGCCTATCCCGCTGGGCCATTGGCACAATGAGGTACGGTTCGCTCGACAAGAACCGCCCGGATGAACGAACCGGGCAACTGGATTTTAAGCGTCTCGGCGACACCGCTGCTGCTTGTGGTAACGCGCGGAGACATGTTCAACGCACCGACGTTGCACTTGCGACTAACGAGCGCGCCCTTGAATCCAAGTGGCTTGCTTTGATCCCGGGCGGCCGTTTGCCCCCTATCTCGACCAGTTTCCAATGGCGGAGGCGGCCGCCACCGGCGGGTTCCGCGTGACTCTAGCGGCGCCGTACGCGCAACAATTCCACCGCGTTTCCCCCTCGACCCGAACCGACAATCCACCTTCCTCAAGTCATGGAGACAATCATGAGCGCAAACACAGCCTCAAATGGCGGACTTAGCTGGAGCACACTCAATATCGAGCGTCCTGGGCTGAGTCGCGATGTACCGCCCGGCCACGAGGAGCTGATGTGGGTGGCGAATTCGTCAACGCTGATCTACGGCGAGCGCGACGCGGTCCTGGTCGACACCTTCCTCACCACCGAACAGACACAGATTTTGTCGGACTGGGTTGCCGCCAGCGGCAAGAATCTCAGGGCAATCTATATAACCCACGGGCACGGTGATCACTTCTTCGGCCTGGCGCCGCTCCTCGAACGCTTTCCAAACGCCAGGGCCTTTGCGACGCCGGCCGTGGTGGAGGCCATGCATGAACACCTGTCGCCGGCCTCGGTCGAGAACTTCTGGCGCAGGCTTTTTCCAGGGCAAATCCCCGAGCGCCTACTTGTYGCCGAACCGCTGGAAAAAAATGAGCTGGAACTGGAGGGCCACAAGCTTGTGGCGGTGAACGCAGGGCGGACCGATACAGCGGTGTCGACATGCCTGCATGTCCCATCGGCCGGCCTGATCGTCGGGGGCGACGTCGTCTACA
Source organism: Phyllobacterium sp. P5_D12 (assembly GCF_054049495.1). Classification (NCBI taxonomy): domain Bacteria; kingdom Pseudomonadati; phylum Pseudomonadota; class Alphaproteobacteria; order Hyphomicrobiales; family Phyllobacteriaceae; genus Phyllobacterium; species Phyllobacterium sp. P5_D12. The sequence continues at coordinate 1,611 of NZ_JBFUMG010000496.1, forward strand.
ACGGCATCCACCCCTATCTCGGTGAAACCACGATCGAGAGCCGGCTCGAATGGGTTTCGACGCTGGATAGGCTCGAAGCCCTTGCTCCCCGCACGGTAATCGCCGGGCACAAGATACCGGAAAATCCTGACGATCCGCGCATCATCGGCGAGACACGGCAATATATCCGCGACTTCAATCGTCTGAACGAGACGACAACGACCGCGCGCGAACTCTATGACGCAATGCTGCAGCTTTATCCCAATCGCGTCAACGTCGGCTCGCTCTGGGGAGCCGCAAACATAGCCAAGAAACAGGCTTGAGTACGGAGACGGGCCGACCGTCGTGATCAGCCCCTTTCTCCTGCAGCCATATTTCAAAAACGCATTCGAACAGAGGATATACAATGCAAAAAATGCTCTTTGCCGCTACCGTCACTCTGACAAGTTTTTTCGCGAGCTTCGCGACTGCAGCCTCGGCAGCCAACAATAACCTGCTGGACACCCGCACCATCAGCACGATCGAATCGCGCTTCAGCAAGCTCATGGAGCTGGCGAACAAGCATGACATCAAGGGCCTGCACGCGATTTTCTGGCAGTCATCCGCCGCTCTTCTGGTCGCGAAGAGTGCGATCCCATCCGAGGGCAACTGGGCGGGCTTCTGGGGCAACGACGCGATCGATCAGAAACTGCACGATATAGCGGCCTCAGGCCCTGTCGTGTTGACACCCGATCTATCCAAACTCAAGGTCGTGGGGCTGACCCCCGATATCGCGGAATCTTATGCGCCTATTGAGATTACCGTCTCCTATGCTGGACAGGACGGAACTCCCAAGCCGTTCCTGATGATCATCAACTGGAAGAAGATCGCGAAGGACTGGAAGGTCGCCTCGGAAATCATCCTGCCCGTGCCGCCCACTACGTCGGCGACTCCGGCTCAATAGGCCCATGACAATGAAATCCTCGTTGTGGCATCTAGTGACGTGTAATTGGATGTTGAGCTCGATATGGGGCGAAGTTCCCGGCTCAAGTTCCATAAAGGATTGATTGCCAAAAGCTTCGAGGGTGGGCCGTAGGTTCAAATCCATCAAGGCGGCTATGAGCGAATTGTTGTAAAACGGAACTTTGACATGGATTGTAGACACTTAGGCTACAATCGAAAGTGCTCGAAATTCGCCTATTATCGGCATTTGATTTTGAACAGAGTTTGAGCTTCAGCAAAATGGTAGGCGATCGCGCGCCCATCGTCCGCTCCGTCGACGGCTGGATATTATGGCGATTTCAAGCTTCAGCCTCGCGATCCATCCCAGTAACAACTGACTGGCCGGGTACCGCCGCGATGGCGCACCCGGTGTTTTCCCTCGCTAGAAAGGGGCACAAAAATAAGACGACCGCGTCGCCCTTATCGGTCGGCGAAAGCAACAGGGTCTTGTCTGTATTGGCGCTGATCAAAGGATGACCCTACGCCGCGAATATTCAGTCCAGGCTGTGCCGTCATGACTTCGGCGCACGTCACGCGGCGGATGATTTTGAACCAAGCCGACATTCCTAAAATCGCTGATAGGCTGACCCAGGGAGAGACCGTTCAGACTTCATCAGATATCTTGCGGCCTTGATTGCGCCGATGGCCAACGAGTCATCATACTATCCCCGATTCGGACGCTGYCAGCTTTAGCACTCCTATCATTCGAGTGCCAATGAGGGTATGAAGG
>NZ_JBFUMG010000497.1:0-3294 GCF_054049495.1 Phyllobacterium sp. P5_D12
CCCCTGCGCTCCTTCGTTGCGGAACCCATGCGTTTCGGGCGTCTTTTCCTCGTTGGCGATGCGGCGCATATTGTGCCCCCGACGGGAGCCAAGGGGCTTAATCTGGCGGCGAGTGACGTCCATTATCTTTTCTCCGGACTTGCCGAATATTATCGCGATGGTTCGGATAGCGGCATCGACGCGTATTCGGTGCGGGCACTTTCACGCGTCTGGAAAGCGGTGCGCTTTTCCTGGTGGATGACAACAATGATGCATCGTTTTCCGGATACGGGGGAATTCGACCAGAAGATCCAGGAGACCGAACTCGACTATCTCACCCATTCCCGCGCCGCTTCTACGGTGCTGGCGGAAAACTATGTCGGTCTGCCTTACTGAACACAATATTTAATCCGATCGGTCTATGGTTGAGCCGGACACCTCAAGCTAGTGTTGGGAAGTCGCTCATTTGGATTCGCGCCCATGATCTCGCGTCACCTGCCGGCTTCGTCATATGTGGTACCGCTGGGGGCGCTGGCACTTGCCATTGCTGTCCAGCTCTTTGGTGTTCCGGGCGGCCATAGTCATGCCTGGGTAACAGTTCTCGTTTCACTGATCACCCTCGCAATTTTGCTAGTCACCGTATTCGTCGTCCTCGAACATGCGGAAGCCCTGGCTTTCCGTCTTGGTCAACCGTACGGAACGCTGCTCCTCACCTTTGCCGTCACGACGGTGGAGGTTTCGATCATCGTCTCCATGATGCTGCATGGTGAAAACAACCCGACGCTGGCGCGCGAGTCTGTGTTCTCGACGGTCATGATCGTCTGCGCGGGTGTCGTCGGCCTGTGTCTTACGCTTGGAGCATGGCAGCATCACCAGCAGGATCTGAAACGGCAGGGAACAAGCGCCATCCTTTCGGTCCTGACCGCCTTGACGGTATTGACACTCGTTCTGCCGAATTACACACTTTCGACGGATCCGGGCAGCTTTTCCCCTATCCAGCTCATCTTCGTCAGCTTCTGTTCAGTACTGCTTTATGGGAGTTTCGTGTTCGCGCAGACGGTGCGCCAGCGCGAAGACTTTCTTGACGAAAGCGCTGCCTATGCCGGGATTCATGCGGGAAATAAATCCAACCGAGCGCTTTTTGCGAATGCGATTCTCCTGGTGATCGGACTGGTTGGCATTGTCCTGCTCGCGGAGCAGGTGGCCGTCGGCATCGAGGATGGCCTTGCGGCACTGAACGTCGCGCAGAGCGATTCCATCGTCGGCGCATTTATCGCGACACTGGTCCTTCTGCCTGAAGGTTTAGCCGCCATTCGTGCCGCGCTCAACAATGAATTGCAGCGCAGCCTCAACATTGCGCTCGGTTCGGCCCTGGCGACAATCGGGCTGACCATCCCCGCAGTCGGCATGGCAAGCCTTATCACCGGGCGGGAACTCACGCTCGGCCTTTCGTCGGGCGATACGGTGCTTCTGGCGCTGATCCTTTCGATCAGCATTCACAGTTTCGGAACGGGACGCACCACAGTGCTGACCGGGATGGTGCATCTGGTCGTGTTCATCGCCTTCGTGCTTCTACTTGCAGTTCCTTAGGCACCAGTCGCATTTACCGTATCGTAGCCGTATATTTGCCGCCGCTGCGTTTCTAACGCCGGGACGAACGTCTATTGTTGTCGAGGTAAAACGGATCCCGGAGCAAATTCGATGAAAAGCAAATTCGGCAAAGTCATATTGGCGGGCGGTGTCCTCGGTCTCTGCCTGACAACGAGCGTCACGGCGGCAACGATCAAGGATCTGCAGGGCGCATGGACCATGAACGGAACCAAGTGTGAGGACACATTCAAGAAGGTCGGCAAGACGGTCGAGTTCAAGGACCGGACGGCATCGACTTCAACGGGATTGCTGATCAGCGGCAGCAAGGTCACAGGGCCGAACGCCGTGTGCACGACAAAGAGCGTGAAGAAACAGAAAGACCGGCTGTCGGCGACGTTGTCCTGCACCGATTCAATGATCGAAAGCGATATGACCCAGACGTTCAAGATCGTCGATGCCAACACGTTTCAGAGGTTCGACCCCTTCGGCGATAATATGTATGTCACCTACAAGAAGTGTGACATGTGATGTTCGAGCCTTGCCGCCCGCTCGCGGCGGGTTGGCTTAGCTGTCAGAAATGCATGACGACGCCGAAGATCGGTCCCTGTTCGACGACATTCATGACAAACCCGTCATTACTATAATCGACGCCGAGCGCCCGATAGCCGGCGACCGCTGAAACCTTTTCGTTGAAACTGTAGYCGATGCCTCCGGCAACGTCCCAGTCGACATCAGCACCGCCGCCGCCAACAAGACCCCAGCCGGTAAAATAGACCTTGTCGGTGATCGAATATTTGGCACGAATGCCGCCGAGGCCATCGACCCAGGTCGCGCTGTCTTCACGCTTCACACCATCGAGAATGCCGCCGCTAAACGCAATCTCGGTGCTCGCATTCCAGACCCTCAACCCGGCGACAAGATCGAGGTTGCCTCTTTCGCTTTGCAGCACGGAATACCCAGCGCCGACGAGCCCGGCAAAGGTTTCGGAGGTCACGCTGACATTGTCCGCGATAATCCCTCGCGGCGTGCCCCGGCCACTGGAGATCTTCGTGTACATGATATCGGTGAAAATGCTGTAGCGATCATAGCGCGCCTCGCCAATGGCCATGGCGGCAAAATCGAGCTCCTTGAGGATGTCGCCAAATTTCATGTCCATGTGCACTGTCGGCAGGCCGAACAGACCCGTATCGCCAGACATGCCCGCCGCCCAGAAATAGGGGCTAACCGCAAAGGTCCAACCATCCTTTTCGATTTGCTTGAGTTCCGGCGCCATCGGCGAAGTAATGTCGGCCGCCGAAACCGGGCTTGCAAACAGCAAACCAGCCGCAAGCGCCGGTGCCAAAGTATTAAAAAGTTTCATCGCTGTCCCCCTTTTGAACGTCGCGATCAGTCGTCAACCGAATCCCATGTATGATCCGGATTGAATGACCTTATCTCTTTAACCATCTTGTCGGTAGCCGGTCCGAGATCCTTTTCGTAAATGGTCCCATGATGACTAACGACGAAAGTCTTGATTCCGGTTTCGCCATATATTGCCGGCCAGGCGATCAAGGCATGTCCGGCGATCATGTTGCCATTGATGACAAAATCATACTTGCCGCCGGCAATGTTGCTGCCCTGTCCTTTGAGTATCCGGTAGCGATAGCCGAAATAGCCGCGGTCTGACTTCGCGCTGGCCTCGATCTTCGCATCATCTCCGAAACTGCCGGCAGGGCTTTCCTCGCC
>NZ_JBFUMG010000498.1:0-3285 GCF_054049495.1 Phyllobacterium sp. P5_D12
AGCAGAGGCTGGCTCTAATTCAACTACTACCGAATTGGCGTCAGACCTCGCTTATATTTTTGGTCCCAAAGTGCGAACTAATTGTGAGTTTTAAAAAGGCCCATGTTTGCGATGCCCCTACCATTGAGCAAAGACCATGACCGATTCTAGTACTTCGCTTTCGAGTCTAGGATGGTCGGAATTTTTCAGCGATCAGCTTGTGTCAAACGAGACAAACCTCGTCCCGATGCGCATTGATACGGTTCACCGCGCGCGCCTCACTGCAATTTCTCAATCCGGAACAGTCAAACTAACCATTCCTGCTAACATGACGACCGCAGATTTTGCGGTAGGCGACTGGGTGCTTGTTGATCCGAGCACGCATCTCGTGCAACGCCTGTTAACGCGAAAAGCACTGTTGGAACGTCGTAAAGCGGGCAATCGACCCCGGCAGCTGGTTGCTGCTAACATCGATACACTGTTCATCGTTACGTCATGCAATGCCGATTTCAATGCCGCTCGGCTGGAGCGCTACTTGGCCTTGGCCAATGAAGCCGGAACAAATCCGGTCATCGTCTTGACCAAGGCTGACACGGTGTCAAACGCCCGGGAATACCAACTGCAGGCGGCTCCACTGCAACGCGGCTTGACTGTCGTGGTACTGAATGCCCGCTGCCCTGATGCCAAGACTATGCTGTTTCCTTGGTGCGAAGTGGGGCGAACAGTGGCGCTGGTGGGTTCGTCGGGGGTCGGCAAGTCAACGCTGGTGAACACGCTGGCAGGCCCCGTCCAGGAATTGCCTCAGCTGACAGGCGGTATCCGCGAGCATGATGCCAAGGGGCGTCACACCACCACATCCCGGTCGCTGCACGCGATTGCTGCCGGCGGTTGGGTGATCGATACGCCGGGAATACGAACGCTGGATGTCAGCCACGTGGGTTACGGCATAGACACGGTGTTCGCCGAAATCACAGAACTTGCCCCGCATTGCAGGTTTCGTGACTGTAGCCACGCTCATGAACCCGGCTGCGCGGTGCAGGCAGCAATGGCTGCAGGCAAGATAGATCCTGAGCGTTTGACCCGCTGGCGAAAGCTGCAGAACGAAACCCTCGACAACAGCGCCGATCAAGTCAGACCGCGTGGCACAAGTTCCATGCCCCGTCGCAAAAAATAGAGAATGATGGACATAGGCGACCCGTCTTCCAACATTTTCCAATCATCGGCCGCACGATCGAATAGACTTCAAATTTGGCGCGTTTTTTGTCTGATATCTGTGCATGCCGCGTCTGAACAATGAGCGGTTTTTGGAGTTGAGTATACCGATTGTCGACCACGGCCACGCTGATTTCGAAGAGTTAACCGTTTATTAACCACGGTTTGTTGCAATACGTAACATTGTGTGACTAATAAGAGATGACTTTGACCAGCGGCATTCAATTGCAACTTGGCAATCAGCAGGGCGAAAGCGGCTCACGCCGGAGATTCGGGGGCAGCACTGTGGCCTCCATGACGACATTCTGGGGTCTGATGCGGGCGTACTGGCTGTCAGAGAGGTGGATGGAAGCTTGGCTCCTGACGATAGCTATCGCGGTTTTAACAGCAGCTGGAAGCAAGGCCAGCGTCTGGATGGCGGAGGCATCAGGCGAGCTTCTCAACTCGATCGTCAATATCCATGATCCTTTCAGCCAACGTCCGCTCCCTACCATTCTGACTAACGCCGGCCTTCTCATCCTGATTATGTTTGTGAAAGAGGCTGGTTTTGTCGGCTTCCGCCATCTACTTTCGACAACGCTGCATCGCAAGTGGCGCGGCTGGCTGAATTCTCGCTTCAATGATTCCCTCCTCGACAGCAATCATACGCATTTCCACCTCCAGCAGGGGGAACGTGCGGAAATGCCTGACAATATTGATCAGCGATTGCAAGAATCCATCAAAGGCATGACTGGCGGTGCAATCGGCCTCTCGATGGGGATATTGGGCGTCGCGATGTCAATCATCTTCGTCGGGCAAAAGCTCATTGAGATGTCGACCGAAGTCAGCGGGCTTGAATTCCTCGGATCATATGGCAGCGCCATACTCGCTTTCGTAGCGATCGCTGTTTATGTCCCTCTCAGCAGCTGGGTTGCAATGAGGATCGGCCGTATACTTGAAACGCTTACGCTAGAGATGCAGCAGACAGAGGGCAGTTACCGCAGCGAACTGACAACATTCCTTCGTCACAGTTTCCAGGTGGCCGCTTCAAACGGCGAAAACGTGCAGCGTATCGGTAACACTCGCCTCTATTCAGGGATCGACAGAACTTGGTCCAAGTTGAACTGCTTCGATGCCGCATACATGTCATTCACAGCCGTCTATAACTTCTTCGCTGCTCGCGTAGTCGCTTATCTGCCCGGTCTCCTTCCTTATATGGGCAACACGATCAGCTTGAAGACCTACATTACTGGAGCCGAGCTGGTCGGCTCAATGATCAACGRGTGCTCGTGGTTCATTCAGGTGATGCCCGCCATTGCCAATCTGAAGGCGAACGGAAGACGCGTCACTGAACTGGCACTAGCCGTTGAATCAGTCCAGCGGCCGACGGATTTCTATCGGTCGAGCGGTATCAATGAATTCTGCTACGGCACACAGCACGAACTCTTCGGCATGACGGTGCGCAATCTCGAGCTCATGCATCGATCGGATGCGGCGCAGCCGTTCCTGTCTGCATCCCCTCTGCATATCCACAAGGGTGAATGGATCTATCTTAGGGGTGAGTCAGGCTGCGGGAAAACATGCCTGCTAAAGGCGCTGAACGGGCTTTGGGGATACGGGCGGGGTGACATAATCTATCCTGAAAACGCAACGGCAATGTACGCGGCGCAGGAAGTGAAATTCCCTACAGTGTCCCTTAAGCAGCTAATTTGTCTGCCTGACAATGAATCAGAGTTTGGCGATGCCTCAGCAGCAGCAGCACTTCATCGCGCCGGGATGGGAGAATTCATCGAGAACCTGGAACGGGAGGACCGCGATGGCACTCCATGGGACCAGCTTTTGTCGGGCGGCCAGAAACAGAAACTCGTGCTTGCGAGAATTCTGCTGCACAAGCCAAATGTATTGTTCCTTGACGAGGCCACAGGTGCTCTCGATCCAGAATCCAAAATTGCGTTCCATCAGGCCATCAAGGATCATTGCCACGGAATCACGGTCGTCAGTGTGATGCACGAGCAGGAAACGCCGAAATCGGCACGTGGATCCGAGTTTTATTCGCAGATACTGGAAATCAGGAACGGAGTTGCCAAACTCCACGACATTCAGCCGGCGCTGGTA
>NZ_JBFUMG010000499.1:0-3280 GCF_054049495.1 Phyllobacterium sp. P5_D12
CCGATGAGGAACTTGCGTAAACCACAGGAGGCCGCTTTGGCATTTTAAGCGCCTGCTCGAATATCGTCACCTGGCCATGTACGTTGGCATCGACATAGGCTGCCGGATTTTCGACTGAGTAGCGTACGCCCGCCTGTGCTGCGAGGTGAACGATGATGTCGGCGTCCGCATCATCGCCAATCGCAGTGGAAAGCCCTTGGGGGTCGGCTATGTTGCCACGAACAAAACGGATATTGGAAAGACCATCCAGCGCGGAGAGCCGGGCTTCCTTGAGCGCTACGGGATAATAGTCGTTGAGATTGTCGATCGCGATAACATCAAAGCCTTCGCTGGCGAGCCGTCGCGCAACGTGAAATCCGATAAAACCAGCTGCTCCGGTAACGATGGCCTTCATAAATTTCCCAACATCATTCTAGGTACTCTTCGCCATGGCGAGCTTTTGGTCCAAATCACTCAAAGCAAGCTTGTCGGCCTCGGATTGGGCGGCCAATTGCGGTATCGACAGATAGGGCGAGGGGCCAGATATCCAACAGATCATCAGCGTCAGATAAATGAAAACCGCGTCCGTCGCATCATGACCGAACATGATACCCAGCATGCCGGTAACCACATAACTGCTCACCAGCAATAGGGAAATAGCGATTGCGAGATCTCGGCCCAGCCCGGGCTCCTTCTTGCGCGCGGCGATTATTGGTGCAGCAAGAAGCCCGACCACCGACAGCACACCCAATATACCGCTGTCGACAGCGGCATTCAAAAGACCGTTGTGAACGTGAGTAAAAGACATTTTCTTGTCAGGAGGCAAATTCAGGATCTCGTTGACCCGGGACATGCGATTTTGCGGACCATAGCCGATCAGTGGCGATGCCAGAAAAGCCCGCTTGCCCGCCGACCACAGCATCAGCCGCGCATTGAGCGAATTGATACTGTCTGGCTGACGATCCAGCTGCACGATATCGCTTTCGAGCGCGTGATAGCGCTCTGTCACCTTCATTGCCGCAATGGCGATGATGCCGACGATTATGACAGCTCCAACGACCTTCACGACGTTGGTGATCGTCGGCAGGGTTTGTCCTCGCAAGTACCAATACAAGATGGCAAAGTTTATCGGCATGACCAGCCAGGCTGAGCGCGTGCCGGAGAGAAATGCGCACACAAGACCACAGGCAAAACCAGCGATTGCAATAAATCGCTCGGTCCTGCTGTCTGAATGCGCATTGAGCAGTGAAATGCTGCCAAACAACACTGTAAACAATCCGAACACGGCAGCGTTGCCGGCACCCCCTTCAGCGCGAGGCGACAGAAAGGCGATCTGGACGATGCTGAATATGAGCGAACCGATCATGCCGATGCCGGCACCGGTGATCAAAAAAGGGACAAGACGACCGGGAAGGCTCGCTCGAAGTCGCGGCAGAACAGCCCATATCGCAAGGAAGGGAATCATCTTGAAGATGAAAGTAACTCCCTTCGACGCATCGGGATGCACAACCACTGAAAGTATGGTCACGAGAACGTAGAAGGTCAGACACCAGGCGACGATCTTGTCGGTTCTGCTCATCTCGAACCGGAAGCGTTTTGCTGCCAGTGAAACGATTGCCCATAAAAAGGCACAGACCAAGGTCACGGAAGTTCCGCTTGCCAGCAGGCCAGGAAACAGCGCAAACACAAACGTAAAGAGACGATTGTTGCGATCGATTCCGATAAAATGGCCCCTTGTGGGGAGCATTACCGCTTTGGCTAATTGATCTGGAAGCATTTAAGGTTCCGAATGACTATGAAATTCATGCTTGCAACCGTTTTTGTAAGAACCGTCAAGGCTTCGTGTAGCGCAGTTTGGAATTGATGCAACCAATAACCACCCGCCTGCTGCTATGGTATGATTCCCATCATCGAACTCTACCATGGCGCATTTCGCCGCGCGAGCGTCTCGCAGGCATCACTGCCGATCCCTATCGGATCTGGCTTTCCGAAATCATGCTGCAACAAACGACGGTTGAAGCCGTCAAATCCTATTTTAGCTTTTTCATCGAGAAATGGCCGACGGTTGTGGATTTGGCCGCCGCGAGCCAGGATGACGTTTTGCGCGCCTGGGCTGGCCTTGGTTATTATTCGCGCGCGCGAAACCTGAAGAAATGTGCCGATATCATCTGTGCAGAATATGGCGGACGTTTCCCACCCGATCTCGCCAGCTTGAAGTCGCTACCCGGTATCGGCGATTATACGGCGGCCGCGATCGCCTCGATTGCGTTCGATCTGCCCATGGCCGTTGTCGACGGCAATGTGGAGCGCGTCATCACCCGGCTCTATGCCCTCGCTACTCCCCTGCCATTCGCCAAGCCGGAGATTCGCACATATATGCAGGCGCTTACACCTGATGAAAGACCGGGGRATTTTGCCCAGGCAATGATGGATCTTGGAGCGACGATCTGCACGCCCAGGCGACCTGCGTGCATCATTTGCCCGCTTAACGACAATTGCCAGGCGTTGGGAACCACCGATCCAGAATTCTTTCCTGTGAAAGCGCCCAAGAAAGTGAAGCCCGTTCGGGTTGGGGCTGCCTTCGTGGCTATTTCGAATGATGAGGTGTTTTTACGTGGCCGTGCAGAGACGGGATTGCTCGGCAGCATGACGGAAGTTCCGACGACGTCATGGACGGCACGTCTGGATGGGGAAACCGAATCGGATGCAGCCCCCTTTCCCGCAAACTGGATCGCCACCGGCAACATCACCCATGTTTTTACGCATTTCGAATTGCGTCTTAAAATCTACAAAGCTCATGACGTAGAGAAAGACATTGCGGCTGGCGGGTGGTGGGTCAAGGTTGATAAATTGGGAGGCGAAGCCTTGCCCACGGTCATGAAAAAGGCCATTGCTGCCGCCATTCCGTATGCGTTCGCAAGGAGAAGAAATTAGAATGACACAGGTCAAGCATATCGTTTTCGACATTGGCATGGTTCTTATTCACTATGACCCGGATGCCGCCTTCCTGGATGTCATGCCTGATGCCAATGAGCGCAAATGGTTCTTCGACAATGTCTGCACGCACGAGTGGAATATCGAGCAGGATCGGGGACGGAAATGGCCGGAGGCCGAGGCTCTACTGATCGCCGATTTTCCCGACCACGAGCACCATATCCGCGTGTTCCGGCAGAACTGGCACATGATGGTTCCGCATTCGATCGATGGCAGCGTTGAGATCATGCGCAAGCTGATCGCCGATGGTCACGATGTGACGATGCTCACCAATTTCGCCTCGGACACCCTACGCGAGGCCTGGGAG
>NZ_JBFUMG010000500.1:0-3267 GCF_054049495.1 Phyllobacterium sp. P5_D12
CATCTTCACATCATAATCATGCGTGTCGATATTCGGGCGCATCTTGATTTCTTTGATTTCGACGGTCTTCTGCTTCTTGCGCGCTTCAGCAGCTTTCTTCTGGCCCTGGTATTTCAGCTTCCCGAGATCGACGATCTTGCAGACCGGCGGCTCGGCATTGGGCACGATCTCGACGAGATCGAGTCCAGCCTCATCGGCCATCGCCAGTGCTGCTTGAATAGTGACTATGCCGTGGTTTTCACCTTCGGCATCAATGAGCTGTACCTGAGGTACGCGGATATCGCGGTTGGAACGAGGTCCATCTTTCTGGACCACCTGGGCTCTAAAGGGTCGACGAATGGCAGTAATCTCCTTGAATTATTTCGGACCCGCAAATAGCACCGTCAGGCCGGAGCCGCAATGCTTCTGTGCGCGGGCGCATGCCAATATCGTTATTTTTGGGAAAAATCACGCCAATCAAACATAGGTTTATTTCAGATTTATGCAATGTTGCGGGCTTCAACGATGAACTTTGCCGTGGCAAAAGGGCCGATCACRACACGGGAGTCACCTTTATGAATGCACCCCTGCCCCAGTTTCTAGCCGTCAACGGCCTCGATATTGCACTGCGCCGCCGCGAAGGTCGCACGCCTGGCATTGTGTGGCTGGGCGGCTATTACTCGGACATGCTGGGCAGCAAAGCCCAGTGGCTGGATCAGTGGGCAGATGAATACGGCACGGCCTTCCTTCGGCACGACTATTCCGGCCATGGCGAATCCGGCGGCGAATTCCGCGATGGTACGATCTCGTTATGGCTGGAGCAGAGCCTTGCGGTATTTCGCGCGTTTTCCTCCGGCCCGCAAATCCTTGTCGGCTCGTCCATGGGTGGATGGATTGCCTTGCGCATGATCGAGGAATTGCAAAGGACTGGCGAAGGCGGACGTGTCGCAGGACTGGTGCTCATTGCGCCGGCGCCGGATTTCACCTCGGAACTCGTCGAGCCGCAACTGACGAATGATCAGCGCCGCCAGATCGCCGAACGCGGTTATATGGAAGAACCGTCCGATTATTCGTCCGTACCCTACATCTATACAAAGGCTTTGCTGGAAGACGGCAAAACCAACCAGGTTTTGAAGGGTGTCATCCAGACCGATTGTCCTGTCCACATCCTCCAGGGCATGGAGGACAAGGACGTGCCCTATACCCATGCGCTGCGATTGATGGATCACCTGCCCGTCGACGATGTGACGATTACGCTGGTGCGCGACGGCGATCATCGCCTGTCGCGTCCGCAAGACCTTGATCTTCTGACGCGAACCGTGTCTTCAATGGTCGACAGAACAAAGATCCTTCCGCCAATTCAGTAGATTTCAGGCTCCCCATGCGCTTTTCCGTGATCGCTTCTGCTGTCGTCGCTGCTGTCGTCGGCTTTGGCGGAACGCTTGCACTTATCATCGCGGCAGCGCAGGCACTCGGAGCCACACAGGCCGAAACTGCGAGTTGGGTGACTGCATGCTGTCTCGCGATGTTCCTCGCGACAGGTTATCTGAGCTGGCGTTACAAGATGCCGATCATCGCCGCCTGGTCAACGCCTGGACTGGCGCTCATCGGCGGCTCGATCGGCTTTACCATGCCACAGGCGGTGGGGGCATTCATCGTCACTGCGATAGCGATCATTCTCACCGGTTTGATCAAACCGGTTTCTGCCTTTGTCTCCAGGATCCCGGCATCGATAGCATCGGGCATGCTTGCCGGTGTGCTGTTTGCATTCCTGATCGGGGCTGCACGAACCATACCCTTAGATCCGGTTTTTGTACTGCCTCTTATTGCGCTCTTCTTCATCATCCGCCTGTTCAACCCGGCCATGGCGGTGCTGGCCGTTCTTTTCGGCGGCGTGATTTATGCTTTTGTCAGCGGCCGCGTTGCCAGCGTCCCTGGTGTCGAGCTTTCGACGCTGACACTTATCATGCCGGTCTTCGACATGCGCGCGATGATCGGCCTGGCGCTGCCGCTTTATCTGGTCACCATGGCATCGCAGAACCTGCCGGGCTTTGCCGTCCTTCGTGCAGCGGGTTATGAGCCGCCGACGGCGGCGGCACTGCAGGTCACCGGTCTGGTCTCTCTTGTCACGGCCCCCTTCGGCGCTCACACAAGCAACATGGCGGCAATTTCTGCTGCGATCTGCACTGGCCCGGACGCGCATCCCGACCCGGAAAAGCGCTGGCTGACCGGCCCGTTCTATGCACTGTCCTATCTGATCTTTGCGATTTTTGGGGCGTCGCTGGTTGCCCTGTTTGCTGTATTGCCCGCGCCGCTCATCGCCCTTGTCGCGGGTCTCGCGCTCATCGGGGCGTTTACCAATGCTCTGTCGCTGGCGCTCAAAGTCGAACACGAGCGGCTGGCGGCGATCGTTACCTTTGCTGTCACGGCCTCGGGAATTACCATTGCGGGGATCGGCGCCGCATTTTGGGCCCTGGTGGCTGGACTTCTCGTCATAGCCATCGACTACGCAAAGAAACGTTTCGTATTTCAATGATTTGGAGCATTTGAAATCACAGTTTCTTGAAAAGCCGCAAAGTCTTTCCCATGTCGATATCAATCGGCCAATAGGGGCCGGGCTTTCTTGATAGGGAAGGGCTTTAGATGAACACTTCTGCTTTAATCCGTCCAGGCTGGTCTCCGGCGACCATCGCTCTGATGATTATCGGGTTCATGTTGTTCTGGCCTCTCGGTTTGGCCATGCTTGCCTACATTGTCTGGGGCAATCGTTTCGGCGGTTTCAAGCACGAAATGAACAATGCGGCCGATAATGTTTGCGGTGCATTCCGCCGCAGCCGCCGTTCTCAGCATTTCGGCCGCGGCCCATTCGGCACTGGCAATATTGCCTTTGACGAGTGGCGCGAGAAGGAACTGCAGCGGCTCGACGAAGAGCGCCGCAAGCTCGAAGAGATGCGAACCGAATTCGAAGACTATGCCCGCGAGCTCCGGCGCGCCAAGGACCGGGAAGAGTTCGATCGTTTCATGGCCGAGCGGAATGCTGCGCCAAAGAAACCTTCGGGTTCTGTTCCAGGTGTGAATGACGACCAGGAATAGCGACTTAAGGTCGGTTCCCTGGAAATCCGATTGCTACGGCGGCGCCTTGCGGCGCCGTCTCTGTTTTGTCTCACCGGTTTTGCTCGAATCAATTAAAGTACCTCTATGATCCTGTCCTTGTTCCGCAGCCCGCCGAAAAAATCCGCGACGCTTAAAGCTGAGCGGAGTTATGAGGTTGCGGGCCGGGTCCTGCCG
>NZ_JBFUMG010000501.1:0-3258 GCF_054049495.1 Phyllobacterium sp. P5_D12
CGGCTCGAGCGCACGTGATATATAGTAGAGCGGCGAGAGCAGCGGTTGTGAAAGGTCTGCGTCAGAACCGGAAAGTAACGCTACGCGCCTTCGCTTGTTGTTGTCGTCAATGAGGTAGGTGGCTCCCGCCTGCGCAGCGCCGTCGACCCGCAATGTGTGGAAGTCATTGCGCAATTCGTAAGGCGCGTTGATGACAGCTTCGCCGCTGCTCTCACCTGCGGCAAAGACCAAACCGGTTTCAGCTATACGCCGGCCTTTTTCGTCAAATGCGCCTATTGTAATTCCGTTCTGGCCGCGATCATTGCTTGGCCGTACCGCACGAACAGTCAGACCATTCGCGTTGTTGACGGCCTGACGAAGAGCCACCAGAGACGTTATCGATGGTTGGTACCAGATTATGGATGCGATACCTGAACCTTCGAGCGACTTGACTGCTTCCGCAGCCTGTGGCGTGTCGACGCCATCGTTGAGATAGGCAAGCCTCATGCCGGAAACGTTCGCAATCGCCGTTTTCAACCGCGCAAACGCGGCCGGCCGGTCGACGGGGATTGGGCGCACGGACATAGCCCGGAGTCGTTCTAGTGCGGCGTTGGCGTCGAACGGTCCGATATCGGTATTGGCCTTTTCGGCCGTACCCAGAATGTAGATCAGGGCTCCGGAGTTCTCTGCATCGGAAATCAACCGTTCAGCGGTATCCTTGCGGGAACTCCATTCCTCATTCGACGACCAGCCATTGTCGAGGACTATTGCGACCGGGTCCTTGCCCGTCAGCGTTTCAGCTCGGGGATTCCATACAGGTTCCGCCAGCGCGAGAATAACGAAAGCCGCGAGCAATAGTCGCAAGAGCGTTAACCACCAAGGGCTTTTGTTGGGTGTCTCTTCCTTTTTGAGGAGTTGAGCAAGGATTTTCAGCGGGGGGAATATTTCCGTGACAGGACGGGGAGGCGTCACCCGCAAAAGCCACCAGATGACTGGAAGAACGATGAGTCCGGCAAGGATGGCAGGCGCACCAAAGGTTAAGGGGAGTGCATTCATGCGCGGTTCCCCTCGTAGCCAATATTGGCGGTCATGTTCATGTGAACCGATACGAGCGCGTCGGAGGCCAGGCGATCGGTACGATTGGTGGTGTAACTCCAGCCAACCCGCCGGCAGAAATCACTGAGGACCTCGCGGCGCGCGTAGAACAATCGGCGATAGTCTTCGGCGTAGTCCTCTGCGCGCCCGAACGTAAGAGACGCGCCGGTTTCGGGATCAATGAATTCGGTGCGCCGTTTGTAGGGAAAATCTTCTTCGGCTGGATCATAGACCTCTATCAGGTGCGCACGGGCGCCAGCTTGAACGAGTTGTTGAAGAAGAGCCACTGTCTCTTCCACGGGCTCTAGAAAATCACTGACTAAAACTACATCGGAAAAGCGCCGCACTCTGCTCAGATCAGGCTTGGCAGGCAGGTTCGTCGTGTGGGCGAGTAGAGTTGCGAGGCGTTCCGCACCGTTTCGAGCGGATATAGGGTCCGCCACGCCGGGGAAGCCGATCCGCTCACCACTGCGTGATAAAAGTTCGTCCAGTGCCAGCACGAGTACCAGGGCGCGCGATTCTTTCGACACGTGGGCTTGTTCGGACTTGTAGAGCATGGAGGGCGAAGGATCGGCCCATAACCACACCGTATGAGCTGCTTCCCATTCCTGATCGCGRATATAGGTACGATCATCGCGGGCAGAGCGGCGCCAGTCGATACGGGAAATGGCCTCACCCTGAGCGTAGGGCCGAAATTGCCAGAAAGTTTCGCCAACGCCGCTTTTCCGCCGGCCATGCCAGCCGGTGTTGACGGTATTGAGAATACGACGCGCTTCGACGAGTAGGTCTGGTAGCAGAGCGGCACGCTGGCGGGCACGCGCAAGCGCATCCCCTGTGTCAGCCCGTGTTACCTGCGCGCCAATTGCTGCCATTAGAAAGCAACTTTTGTAAGGTTGCCAATAACGTCGCGTACATTCATACCGTCCGCGCGCGCAGCAAATGTCAACGCCATCCGGTGTTGCAATACTGGTTCTGCAAGAGCCTTTACGTCGTCTACCGATGGAGCAAGCCGGCCGTCATAGAGTGCGCGTGCCCGAGCGCAGAGCATCAAGGCTTGGCTGGCGCGAGGGCCGGGGCCCCAGGAGATGAATTTCCTTGCAATGTCGTTATCGGCACCCGGACGAGCGGAGCGAACAAGCTTGAGAATGGCATCGACCACACCTTCCGGTACCGGCATCCGGCGGATGAGATGCTGCATGTCGCGCAGGCGCTCCGCATCGATTGTCTTTTCCGCTCTAACATCTGAAATACCGGTGGTCTCTAGTAGCACCCTGCGTTCTGCTTCAAGTTCCGGGTAGAGAATATCGATCTGCATCAAAAACCGATCGAGCTGCGCCTCCGGCAGCGGATAGGTCCCTTCCTGTTCAAGTGGGTTCTGCGTTGCCAATACATGAAACGGTTGTGGTAAATCGTGCCGCTCGCCTGCAATCGTAACGTGGTACTCCTGCATGGCCTGCAAGAGCGCCGACTGTGTCCGAGGTGAGGCGCGATTTATTTCGTCCGCCATGAGCAATTGAGCAAAAATAGGGCCTCTGACATAGCGGAAATAACGTTTGCCATTGTCATCCTGTTCCATGACTTCAGAGCCTAGGATATCAGAAGGCATAAGGTCCGGCGTGAATTGAATGCGGCGGTCATCAAGACCGAGAACAGTCCCCAGTGTTTCCACCAGCTTTGTCTTTGCCAGGCCCGGGACGCCGACAAGAAGCGCATGTCCACCGGCTAGCAGCGCCACCAACGTTCGCTCGATGACACTCTCCTGTCCAAAGATGACAGTGCCGATGCCGGTCTTTATCCTTGAGATGTCTGCCAGCGCTTTCTCAGCCTCGGCAATCATTGCCTTGGGATCGGACGGTACCTCGGGTTTAATCATGGTCATTGGTCACCTCACCGCTGGTATCTGCACAGACTCTCACTTAAATGACTCTAACGTAAAACGACTCTAAGTCACTATGACATGCTGACAAGCGGCCCAACGTTGACTATTTCGTGACGTATAAGGAAAAAAGGCAGGCCATGGCAGGAGCAGAGGACACTCTAAGATATGCACCAGGGCTCGAAGCGCTGATCTCGCGTGCCGCTGCACCGGGCAAGGGCCTGCCACCCGTCGATAAATGGAATCCCGATTTTTGCGGCGATCTCGATATGGAGATCAGGGCCGATGGTACCTGGTTCTATATGGGC
>NZ_JBFUMG010000502.1:0-3257 GCF_054049495.1 Phyllobacterium sp. P5_D12
GAACGCATTCCGCCCCGATCTTGCTGACGAAAGCTTGCGCGGTCTGGTTGAAGCGGAGCGATTCACCGCCGGCATGCCGATGCGCATCGCCGATCCAGTGGTCGACGTGCGCTCCGAACCGCGAGGCGACGCTGGTATCACCACACAGTTTCTTTACGGCGACGATGTACTCGTCTTCGAAGACGACAATGGCTGGTGCTGGGTCCAGAACGAGCGCGATGGCTATGTCGGCTATGTGGTGGATACGACGCTGTATCTGCGCACGGATGAACCGACCCATATCGTCATCGCACCGCGGACCTTTGTATATCCGGGTTCGGACCTGAAGTTCCCACGAACCAAAGCGCTGTCGATGGGCTCGCTTGTTACGGTTACCGGCGGGCAGGAGCGGCGCGGCACGCTCTATGCCATGCTGCCAAGCGGCGAGGCGATTATCGCCAAACATCTCGTGCCCATAGACGAGGTGACGGATGATCATGTGGCTGTTGCGGAAACGCTTATGCACACACCCTATCTCTGGGGCGGTGTTTCGGGATTTGGCATTGATTGTTCAGGCCTGATCCAGCTTTCACTGCTGATGAGCGGCCAGGGCGTGTTGCGCGATTCGGATATGCAGGCGGCTTCGATCGGCGAGCTGATCGAACCGGACAAGGACTATCACAATCTGCAGCGCGGCGACTTCCTGTTCTGGACTGGTCACGCGGCGATGATGGCGAGCCACTCCATGGTGCTGCATGCGAGCGGCCATACGATGAGTGTCACCCTCGAACCTCTGCGAGAGGCCATCGAACGCATCGCCTATCTTTATGGCAAGCCGACAGCGGTGCGCCGACTTTAGTTTTTCTTATCTCCCTCAAGGGGAGAGATCATCAGCATCTAATATTGCGCGGCCTTGTCCACGATATTTTTGAGCGGCTCGCCACGCTCATAAGACTCAAGCTGCGCTATGATTTCCGGAACCAACGCTTGGGGGCTAGAACTTGCAGCCGCATGCGGCGTGATGACAACCTGCGGATGTGTCCATAGCGGGCTACTCTTCGGCAATGGCTCGGTTTTGAACACGTCGAGCGTCACAGCTGACAGCATGCCTCGATCAAGCGCGGCAAGGATGTCGGGTTCGTTCTGCAAGCCGCCGCGGCCGGCGTTGATCAATACCGGCGCACCAAGCGGACCCTCGGCCTTCATCTGTGCGAACATGCTCATCGACAAAATGCCTTTAGTCTCCGGCGTCAATGGCAGCAGGCAGACGACGATGTCCACATCCTTGAGGAAATCCTTCAGTCCATCTTTGCCGAAGTGGCTCGTGACGCCCTCGATGGTTTGCAGGCGGCGGCTCCACCCGCTGACACGGAAGCCAAGGTTGCGCAATTTCTGCGCGGCATCGCGTCCAAGCACACCGAGCCCCAGAATGCCAACCGTCACCTCATGTGCAGCTGGCTGGCGTCGATCCTCGTGCCAGACCTTTTGGGTCTGCTGCTGACGATAACGCAGGCCGAGCCGATGATGGTCGAGCACCTGCCATACGACATATTCGCTCATCCGCATGGTGAGGTCCGGCGAAACAATTCGTACAATGGGAACATCCGGGATCTGGTGATCGTGGAAGATATGATCGACACCGGCACCGAGCGAGAAGATGACCTCGAGGTTGGGCAGGCCCATGAGAGATCCCGGCCGCTGTTTCCACACCAAGGCATAACGAATCTTGTCCTTGGCCGTGTCAGCATCGAGCACAAGCTTGCGCGCTGGCGCGGCCTTGGCAAATTCGGTTTGCCAGACATCCGGGTCCCAGCCCGTCACCGCCAACAAGATTGTGTCATCCGCATTCCCAGTCATTCGCTCACCGCTCCCTGTTCGGCCGTTTCTATCCTGAAGGCCGCAGCCATCAGGGCTTTTGTATAATCGCTCTTGGGCCGTGCGAAGATTTCCTCCGAAGGGCCATATTCCACTGCCTGCCCATTGCGCATCACCAGCACGTCATTGGCAAGTGCCTTTACCACCTTCAAGTCGTGGCTGATGAAAAGGTAAGCCAGATTATGCTTTTGCTGCAACGAGCGCAAAAGGTCGACGACCTGCGCTTGCACGCTCATGTCCAGCGCCGATGTTGGCTCGTCCAGCATGACGAAGCGCGGGTTGAGCACCATGGCGCGTGCGATTGCGATACGTTGACGTTGGCCACCGGAGAACTCGTGCGGGTAACGGAAACGGTTTTCCGGATCAAGATTGACTTCTTTGAGCGCGGCGACGACGCGCGCATCCCGTTCATCCACTGAAAGCTTCGGCTCGTGAACCTGCAAACCTTCGGCAATAATGTCGGTAACCGACATGCGCGGAGAAAGAGAGCCGTAGGGATCCTGAAATACAATCTGCAATTCGCGGCGCAGCGGGCGCATTTGCTTGAACGAATATTGGTTGATGTCTTTTGTTCCAAAACGGATCACGCCCTCGGACGAAATCATGCGCGACAGAGCGAGACCAAGCGTCGTCTTGCCCGAACCGGATTCGCCGACGACACCAAGCGTCTGCCCAGCCCGGATCGTAACGTCGATACCATCGACCGCCTTCACGTAGTCGACGGTTTTTCGCAGAAAGCCCTGTTTGATGGGGAACCAGACCTTGAGGTTCTCGCCGCGCATTACCGGTTCAGCCGAAAGGTCTGCAGATGGCGGATTGCCCTTCGGTTCTGCCGCGAGCAGATGCTTCGTATATTCGTGCTGTGGATTGTCGAATATCTGCTTCGTTGGACCGGTTTCGACGATCTTRCCGCCTGTCATAACGCACACACGGTCGGCTATCTTGCGCACAATGCCGAGGTCATGGGTGATGAAGAGCATCGACATGCCCTGTGCGGCTTTTAACTCCGCAAGCAGTTTCAGAATCTGCGCCTGCACGGTCACGTCGAGCGCAGTGGTCGGTTCGTCGGCGATCAGAAGCTTTGGCTTGTTGGCAAGCGCCATGGCGATCATCACGCGCTGGCGTTGCCCGCCGGAAAGCTGGTGCGGGTAAGCGTTCATGCGTTTTTCCGGCTCGCGAATGCCAACTTCCTCCAGCAGTGCCAGAGTGCGCTGACGCGCCGCCTTGTCGCCCATGCCCTGATGCAACTTCAGCACTTCGCTGATCTGCTTCTCGATCGGGTGAAGCGGATTGAGCGAAGTCATCGGTTCCTGGAAGATCATGGTAATGTCGTTGCCGCGGACCCGGCGCAAATCGGTCTCATCCTTATCCAGGAGGTCCTCGCCATTGAACAGGATCTTGCC
>NZ_JBFUMG010000503.1:0-3255 GCF_054049495.1 Phyllobacterium sp. P5_D12
GAGCCGAAAATGGCTCGTCCATGAGCAATATCTCAGGATCATTGGCGAAAGCACGCGCAATCGAAACACGTTGTTTCATCCCGCCTGAAAGTTGATGCGGATAGGCGTCTGCAAATTTCAACAACCCGGTCCGGTCCAGGTAGTGATCAACGACTTGCTTGATCTGGGCTTGCGGCGCCCGGCGCATTTTCAATCCGTAGGCGGCGTTGTCCCACACCGTCATCCACGGAAAGATCGAGTCGCCCTGGAAAACCATCGAGTTGACTGGCCGCTGCGATCCCGCCTCAACACTTACGTCGATGCTGCCGTCGGTTGGTGCTTCCAGACCCGCGAGGATGCGCAACAAAGTCGTCTTTCCGCAGCCCGATGGGCCGACGATCATGAAGAATTCTCCGCGAGCAATATCGATGGTGACATTGTCTACGGCCGTGAAAGACCCGAACCTTTTACTCAGGCCTTTGATCCGGATTGCAGGCCGTTCTCGAGACTCCGTTGCAACATCGTCTCGCACAGTCGCTTTCTTGGCCAATGCTTGAATCATCCTTATTCCTAACCTGGGTTCTTTTGCGCTGGTCCGAGTTGCTTGAGTGCTTCTTCGACGAATGAATTGTCGATGATCTTGTCAGGGGTAACGCCCCCTTTGATCAGGCCTTGATCTTTGAAGAACTGCCAATCCTTCTGGATGCTCTCGCTATTGACCCGGCCATCGATGTTCACCGCAGGAAGTTTGATACTCCGCAAGAGCTTTTCATCCTTCGTGCCGGAATATTTCATGATCAAGGCTACGATCTCATCGGACCCCGGGCCATCGAGGCGCCCCTCAGGACCGAATGCGTTTCGGAAATCACGAACTGCCCGAATATAGGCCTTGGCAAATCGCACGCCGACATCCTTGCGCGTGCTGGCAAAGTTCTCGCTGAACATCAGCTCGCCGATTTGGGCATTGGGATAATATGTGTCGGTCGAGGCTAGCAAGACGCCGAGATTCTGGTTCAGCATCGGAGTGAGGTAGGGCTCGGTCGCTATCACGGCATCCACCGCCTTGCTTGCCAGTGCGGCCGCTTGCTGCGGGAAAGGCAGGTACACGACTTCCACGTCCTTGTACGCCAGACCAGCACTCTTCATTGCTTCGTTGAGGATGGACTCGGTGCTGCTGCCGCGGGCGACAATTGCGATTTTCCGTCCCTTCAGATCAGCGATCGACTTGACCTCGGTGCCCGCAAGATCTTTTCGCACCACGATGCCATGGAACCCGAAACCTGGGGCAACCGACGTACGGTCAGCGATGATCCGGATTGCTATATCGCGCTCGATTGCATTGAAAAGCCCTGCCGACACAGCCCCGCCGGCGACATCGATTTGCCCGGTGCCGAGAGGGGCGATGGCTTTTGCTGCCGAGTCGAAAAAGGTATAGGCGGGCTCGATGCCCTCCTCCTCGAAATATCCCTTACCCTGCGCAACATTCAGAATGAATTCGCCGGTCGAGGCAACGGTCCGTACTTTGACGACGTCAGCAGCCCGGGCCGCGCTGGCCATTGAGAAACTCATCAGCAATGAGCAAACGAGCAAGATAGTGCGGTTAACTTTTTCAATCATTTTGAAACCTCCCATCCCCAATGTCGCGCGAACTCGATCTCAGTGAGCCGCCTTGTAGGGACCAAGTTCGCTGGCAGCCTCATTGACGAAGCTTAGATCGACCACTTGATCGACTTGGACGTTGCCGTTGATCTGTTTTTGCTCCTTGAAGAAGGTCCAATCCTTCTTCAAGCTATCGACATTGACAGACCCATTCGGATCGACGGCATGGGCCGTCATTTTCCGGATAACGGCAGGATCCTTGACGGTGGAGTATTTCGCCATGATGGCAACGACGTCCTCGCCGTTCTTGCCTGCGATTTTACCATTCGCCAACGCGTCGTTGTAGTAGCGAACAGCTTGGACGTAGGCCTTCATGAAGCGCTTGGCGACGTCTGGTTTACCCTCTGCGAACGCCTGCCCGTAAAGAATAACTGCAGTTTGAGCGTTCGGATAAAACGTATCATTGCTCGTCAATTGTACCGCGGTTCCAGCGGCCAGAATTGCCGATACGGTAGGCTCGGTTGTTATGCTCGCATCGATAGCGCCGTTTTGATATGCGACGAACTGCTGAGGAAAGCCCAGATAAACCTTGTCCACGTCGCCATATCCGAGGCCAGCACYTTTCAGTCCCTCGTTCAAAACGGATGCATCGCTGCTGGCCTGCGCAACGGTTGCTATCTTGCGTCCCTTAAGGTCGGCGATGGTTTTAACAGAACCATCATCGACGAGCGCCTTGCGCACGAGGAACGATTGAAAGCCGAAACCGGGTGCATTGCGTGCCTTATCCGCAACTATCTTCAAACCGACGCCGCGCTCGATGGCATTGTAGAGGCCCGAGGACGCTGCCCCGCCACCGACATCGAGTTGCCCCGCACCCAAAGGTGCGATCATCTTTGCCGCGGAATCGAAAGCCACAAAATTTGGAGTGATATCCTCTTCCTTGAAGAAACCCTTGGCGTCAGCAATAAACAGTGCAATGTCACTGCTCGCATTCGTAAGGCCAATGGATACGCTGTCGGCTGCAAATGACTGCGCGGAATTGGCCATCAGTCCGCCGACCAGTGCCAGCGAATAGAAGATACGCATCCATGATCTCAACACCTGGTCTCCTCCTGTCTGCAATTTAACCTTCTGCCTCGCTTGACCAGCGAAGGCGGGTTATTGTGGCCAGCTTAGAGACGCCGGTAGATGGCCACAAATAGAGTTTTTGGTAGGGTCGTATAAGTGAAAMTTATATCTAGTCCTTGAGACCAAATAGCGCCTCAGCATTGCGGAAGCAGATTTTCTCCATATCCTCCTTGCTGAGATCCAGCGAATTGAGAATCCGCAGCGTATCGCGGATATAACCCGGACCTTTTTCGGGATCGAAGGGCGAATCCGAGGCGAAGAGTACACGATCGCTTCCGTAAAATTCCAAACCGCAAAGCGTCGCCGCCTTGGAGCCGAAAACGGCGGTATCGGCGTAGAAGTCCTTGAAATAGTCAAGAGGACGTTTCTTCAGCCGCTTGAGGACAAGGGTAAGATCCTCGTCACTTGTCCGCTTGCCGAGCTGGTCCCAACCGGGCCCAACGCGGCCTTCAAAAAATGGCACCATCGCTCCCATGTGATGGGCTACGACCTTGAGTTCGGGCAGACGGTCCATGAAGCCCGAAAATACCAGACGAGCCATCGCCGCAC
>NZ_JBFUMG010000504.1:0-3249 GCF_054049495.1 Phyllobacterium sp. P5_D12
ATCCGATATGACGAAGTACACTTTCGACCCTGCGAAGGCCGAGGCCTTGCTGGATGAGGCTGGCTACAAACGCGGTGCGGACGGAAACCGCTTCAAGTTGAAGCTGTTGCCGGCTCCTTTCTTCAATGAAACCAAGCAGTTTGGCGATTATCTTCGCCAGGCTCTGGCCAAGATCGGCATCGATGCGCAGATCGTCAGCAACGATACGCCTGCGCATCTGAAGGCGGTCTATACCGACCATGATTTCGACATTACCGTCGCGACACCGGTCTATCGGTCCGATCCGGCGATCTCGACGACGATCCTGCTCGAAAGCGGCCTGCCAGCGGGCGTGCCGTTCTCCAACCAGTATGGTTATGCAAACGCAGAGGTCGACAAGCTGATCGAGGATGCCGCCTCCGAGATCGATGCCGATAAGCGCGCCGGGCTTTATAAGGAGCTGCAGAAGAAGGTCGCCGATGACCTGCCGCTGATCAATGTCGCCGAGTTCTCCTTCATTACAGTTGCACGTGATAGCGTGCAGAACGTTTCGAATAACCCGCGCTGGGCGGTATCGAATTGGTCGGATGTTTGGTTGAAGGGGTAATGCAAATACAGTTGACGACGTATTTTAATTCTATATATTTTGTGGGGATACATTTAATCGGTGAAGATCACATTTGACCCGGTGAAACGGGACATCACTTTTCAGGAGCGCGGGCTTGATTTCGGTAAAGCGGACATCGTTTTCGCTGGTCGGACATACGACAAGGAAGATGACCGTTTCGATTATGGAGAGATACGTGTGATCACTGTGGGTTATCTGCATGATCGCATGGTTGTTATTGTATGGACGGAGCGAGATGGTGCCCGGCATATCATTTCGATGAGGAAAGCCAATGAGCGTGAAAGAAACAGATACAAAACCAACCTGGGTTGATCCTGACGACGCGCCCGAGCTTGGCACTGAATGGTTCCAAAACGCCGATCAGAACGAGAATGGAGTGCCGATTCGTCGGGGAAGGCCGAAGTTGGAACGTCCCAAGCGACAATTGAATCTGCGTATCGATGCCGATGTTGTCGACAGGTTTAAGTCTGGAGGACCCGGTTGGCAGTCGCGCATCAATGAGGCATTGAGGAAGGCCGCCGGACTATAGGCGGTTGTTTGAATAGCGACGTATATTCCCGACATTGTTGGCTATCTAGCCGGAGTTTTCCTTGCCGCCTCTCGTTTCCTTTTTCCTGAGACGTCTCGTAACGGCGCTTCCGGTTCTGTTCGTGGTGCTGCTCGGCAGCTTCCTGCTGCTTGAGGCTGCTTCCGGCGATGCGGTCGATTCCTATGTGGCGCGATCCGGCAGCATGGATGCGGAACAGATTGCACAACTGCGCCAGGAATGGGGCCTAGACCAAGGGCCAGCTTACCGCTTCAAGGCCTACGCATCGGCGCTCGCCCGAGGCGATCTTGGCTGGTCCACCGCCTTCGAGCGGCCAGTTGCCTCGGTCATTTTGGAGCGACTGCCGATTACGTTGTTGCTCATGGGCGTGGCAACAGCGCTGGCCTTTTTCCTCGGGTCGCTCTTGGGAGTCGTTGCCGGAGCAGATCCTGGATCGTTTCGCGACCGCTTTTTGTCCACCAGCTCGCTCGCGCTCTATGCGGTTCCGGGCTTCTGGCTAGGTCTGGTGCTCATTGTGATCTTCGCCGTCGATCTGCGCTGGCTGCCGATCGGCGGCATTGAATCAGTCGCATCCGGTAAGACAGGACTAGCGCGCGTGGCCGATATCGGCGCGCATCTGATCTTGCCGGTTGCCTCGCTCGCCGTGGTCTATCTCGCGCTTTACCTGCGCTTGATGCGCGACCGGATGAGCGAAATCTGGCGCGATCCCTTCGTCAACGCATTGAAAGCACGTGGGTTGAGCCGGGGGCGGATCGTTTGGCGGCATGTGGCGCGCAACGCAGTCTTGCCGGTCGTTACCATGCTTGGCTTGCAGGCGGCGGCGATGCTAGGCGGCAGCGTCGTGGTGGAGAGTGTGTTTGCTATTCCGGGATTCGGCCGATTGGCGGCAGAAGCAGTGGCGCGCCGCGATACACCCTTGTTGCTGGGTGTCATCCTGTGTAGCGCCATCACGGTGATCATTGTCAATCTCCTCGTCGATCTCGCCTATGGCAAGCTTGATCCGCGCGTAAGGGTTGGGCGATGAGAGTTTGGCGGATGCTGAACTGGGAAGGACGCGCAGGCGCAGTTGTGCTCGCGGCCCTTGTCCTAATGGCACTGCTGGCGCCATGGATCGCGCCCGGCGATCCGCTGGCCATCACCGGCGAGCCGATGTTGCGCCCCTTCGCATCCGGTGCACACACACTTGGCACCGATCGTCTTGGCCGTGACGTGTTTGCCGGGCTATTGCATGGCACGCGCACGACACTGCTTGTCGCCTGCTTCTCTGCGGCTGTCGCATTGGTCGTTGGCAGCATCGTTGGCACGCTGGCCGGATATTTGGGTGGTCTTGCCGATACGGTGCTGATGCGCATGACGGAGGCATTCCAGACGGTACCTAGCTTTCTTTTGGCCCTCGCGACAATCAGTGTCACTGGCCCGAGCGTTCCGACGCTGATCTTCGCCATCAGCCTTGGAACGTGGACGCAAGCGGCCCGGGTAACACGGGCCGAGGTGCTGTCATTGCGCGCGCGCGATTTTGTTGCCGCCGCGCGCGCACTCGGCATGCGCCCGCTCGAAATCGCCTTTCGCGAAGTGCTTCCCAACGCCTTCGGACCAACGGCATCGCTTGCGGCCATTTCCGTCGCCGCCGCGATCCTCATCGAAGCTGCACTGTCGTTCCTCGGTTTCGGCGACCCGAACCGGGTGACGTGGGGCAGCATGATCGCCGAGGGCCGCACAGTCTTGCGGGCGGCGCCATATCTTTCAATCGTTCCGGGTATCGCTCTGGTGGTCACTGTTCTGGGCGTACATTTGCTTGGGCGAGGGCTGTCACGGACCGAAAGATTGCAGCCATGACAGAGACTTACCTGCATGTCCGGAATCTTTGTGTAAGCTATGGCGATACCGCCGCCTTGCAGGATGTGTCTCTCGATCTTGCCAAGGGGGGTAGGCTAGCTGTCATTGGCGAGAGCGGCTCGGGAAAGTCCACGCTGGCCATGGCCATCGCCGGCCTCTTGCCCAAATCGGCGAGAACAGAGGGGGCAATAGAATTTCCGGAGTTCTCGCATTTGCCAAAACCCGGCAAGGACATTGGCGTGCTGTTTCAAGACCCGAG
>NZ_JBFUMG010000505.1:0-3231 GCF_054049495.1 Phyllobacterium sp. P5_D12
ATCTTCGGCGCGGCGCTGAATGTGCGGACGCGATTGGAATGTGCGGACGCGATTGAAGAGATGTTCAAGGATCAGATTGCCCTTCCATTCAACCACCTCACCTATATCCGGGTGCATGAGAAGGCCAGGGAAGCCGGTTGGCAGGATCAGGAGATACGTAAGGCCATCCTCTTTTGGATCGACCAGATGATGCTTAGCCAGGTCGCAGGATCTGACGGCGAGGTCATTGACTATCTGGACGAATTCTGGCGCTGAAAAATGAGGCCCCGAACGAGCCTTCTGATTGCCCCACCGGCTACGGACTGACCGCTGACTAACGCGCCCTTCCCGACTTTCGACCGAGCCCCATCGTCTTGGCAAGGCGGGAGCGAGCCTCGGCGTAGTTCGGTGCGACCATCGGGTAGGACGGATCAAGATTCCATCTCTTGCGGTATTCTTCGGGCGTGAGATCAAAGGAAGTCTTCAAGTGCCGCTTCAGCGATTTGAACTTCTTGCCGTCTTCCAGACAAATTATGTAATCGGGTGTGACCGACTTTTTGGGGTTCACTGCAGGTACGGGGCTCGGCGAGGCAATTGCCGTCTCTTCGATTCCAATCGCAGCCCCCGATAAAGCAGCATGCACGGTGTTGAGCAACATCGGCAAATCCGCGGTAGGTACTGCGTTATTGCGGACGTAAGCCGCCACCAACTTGGCCGTCAGGTCGACCAGCTTGCCCTTGTTCGACGCGATATCGAATTCTTCGATGGTCATCAATCAATCCCCCACAAATCAAATATCTAAATCGTCAACCAAGACTGCGCTCCTGCCGAGGCCAAAGCAACGTTGTCATGAAGATCGCATAGGCGATGGCTACCAGTATGTAGGTGACCCGGGCGGAAAAGGACTCGGCGGCAGACCCCGGAAGCGGCGACACACCCGTTCCGAATACGAGGAGGAAGATGGTCAAAGCACCCGCGTAAAGTTTGGCGGACGGCGCGTGCATCGCAGCACGACCGCCAAATACCAGGCCGGCCAGCAGTACCAATAGAAAGAGGAAAATGAGGGACGGCCGTACCTGAAGCAGCCCGAATGCGACGGACGCAGCCACGCCTCCGGTGATATTGGTTATCACGAGCCCCAAGGCGGCGCGCGTGCTGGCTGCGACGTCGAATTGGGATAGCAGTGACACGACGGTTATCGGAATGACGATCGCCGTAGCCAGCCCTTCGCGTGTCAGACAGGCAACCACCGCGATCAGCAGTATGGCGGTGTTGGCTGCAGCGTAGCGTGTCGCACGCGGATACGTCGTCGCTGTCGCGACCTTGAGAGTGGGGCTACCTTTGTCTGGTATAACAACGTATGCCAGCCACATCAAAAGCATGCCGGTCACCACACCCTGAACCAGGATCATAAGAATGGTGTCGCCGAGGTCTTCGTTCAGAATTGTGAGTAGCGGCACAATAACCGCAATGACCAGCACCAGAAAGATTGTGGGTCCGCCCTTACCGTTGGCCTGCTGGTAGAAACATCTCAAGTAAATCAGTCCGAGCAGGAGCAAGAGAACGGGCGGCCGGTCGCCGGTCAGAACCGTTACGAATTGCAGAAATGCTCCGACGACAAGAATCAGCACTGTGACTGCCGACGCCTTTTGCAACGACATGGGGCGGGAACTCGAGATCAGAAACTGTGCCGCAAACAATGGACCAAGGAAGGGGATGATAGCCCCCGAATAGACCGACCAGGAAAAGCCGACCGCAACGGCAAGCGCTATGCGCAGACCCTTGCGCTTTACATTGACGCGGTCCTCCTCGTGCAAAAGAAGCGTATCAGCTGACATAGGTCAGGACCGAAAGGATCCGGATCCAGATGCTGCCGAGCGCATTGGTGACCGGATGGTCCCCGGTGTAGATGACCACATTGGCCTGTGAACCGTATCGCACGCCCTTGGGCCGCCCTTCGTCGAGAACCAGGCGGATGGGAAAGCTCTGCGGTGCTCGCACCCATCCAGTGTCTGTGGAAATCTTCGGCAGGCCTGTCGCCGGGTCGACACTTCCCTGAGCAACCCCCATCCCGATGCCTTCAACCGTGGCGGCGAAAATCTGACCCGGGAGAACATCGAAAAGCACTTCCGCACGGTCGCCCGCGGCAACCATCTCGAGGCTGTTTTCCTTGAACGCAGCTGTGATCCAGATCGTGCCGGTATCGATGAAGGTCATTGCACTCTCGCCAGCGCTGAGCATACCTCCGACGGAAAGCTGGAGATTGGTGACGACGCCTTCCGCCGGGGCTGAAACCGTCGTACGCAGCAGATCAAGCTGGGCTTTTTCAAGCGCCGCGAGCGCCTCCTGCAATTGCGGATTGTCTTTTCCTGCGGGCCCAAGCTCCTCCCGAGCCCGCGCGAGGTCGGCTTCGGCCGCATCGACGCCGGCATTTGCCTGATCCAGCGCGGCCTCGGCCTCATCATGTTTCGCCTGGGCGTAGATACCGCGCTTGACAAGTTCCACGGCGCGGGTGGCTTGATCCTGGACATTGACCCGGACTGCCTTCGACTCCACCACCTTGGCCTGGGCGACATCGACGGCCGCCGTCGAAGCGCCGATCGTCTGACCTACCCCTGCCAGGCGTGCTTCCGCCTCTGCCACGGCAATCCGGTACTGTTCCGGATCCAGTCGAAACAGCATCTGGCCGGGCGTCACGGCACTGTTGTCAGTCACGCCCACTTCAATAACCCGCCCGGTAACCTCCGGCGCTACGCCAACGACATAGGCACTGACGGTCGCCTGCGAGGAAGAAGGCGTGCGCCGCTCCATGAAAACCGTCACGACAAACAGAAGCAAAGCCACCAGAAGCACGGTAATTGCGACCGTGCGCTGCGGGTTTTTCTCTTTCAGAGGCGCGCCCATAGTATTTGGAGCATCATCGCGAGGGGCCCCAGTTGCATCTGACGCCATGACGTTTCCCCCTCAGTCACGCGGCCGCCGCGTTGGAAGGCAATTTAGTCCTAAGCGGCCGCCATCGCAACGTCCAGCGAGCACTGTTGCATCTGTCTTGCAGAACGGCCGAAACAGGTAAATAGTTAGCTGGAGGACCGAGCTATCTGGATCCGGATTGGCTGGGAAGGGGGCAGCAAAATGCAGCCGAACGTCACAATCCCTCAGCGCGCGCCGCCGCTCTTGAGAATGCTCGATTCAGCGCTTCAAATCGGACTCGTGGGGTTGCTGATCTTTGCCTGCAGCCGCATCATATTGCCG
>NZ_JBFUMG010000506.1:0-3228 GCF_054049495.1 Phyllobacterium sp. P5_D12
GGAATGTACTGCACCTCCTCCCGCGGTACATTTACAATCAGGACCGCTGCACCTCCTCCCGCAGCGGTCCTTTTTATTTGGAAGTGTCACCGGCCTCTTCAGGCGGTTGTTTCTGGGTTGCGAGTTCCTCGACTGCCTCCGTGAGGGTCACCACTTCCTTTTCCCGCATCTGGTCGATCTTCTGGTGAAGAAGTTCAATCTTTTCATGCAGCAATTCGATTTCGAGCTCTGCTTTGATATTGATGCGGTAGTCGTTCTCCGCTTCCTTCCGATCGATATCCTGCTGGCGGTTCTGGCTCATCATGATGAATGGTGCGGCGTAGGCGGCCTGGAACGACAGGGCTAGATTTAGAAGGATGAAGGGATAGGGATCCCATTCCCGCACGTAGGCGGTGACATTGAGCACAATCCAGAAAAACAGGATTGTCGTCTGGATGATGATGAATGACCAGGATCCCATCGTAGCGGCAACTTTGTCGGCGATCTTTTGACCACGTGTAAGCTGATTTTCGAGGTCAGCGGGTTTGATGTCGCGATCCCGCCGGCGAATTGCCCTTAGATGGTGAAGCAGCTTTCGTTCGGTATCCCACAGGCCTTTTTTCACTTCTTCGACATTGGTCATTCTTTTATCCGATCGCTTTGCTCATATTGACGCCTGTCACGCGAAATCCAGAAACATCATAAACATGTTTTGCCCGTTTGTTGTCTTCAGCCACGCGCAACTTGATTTGCGTGAACCCCGTTTTAGACAGTCCCAATTCCAGAGCGGCCAAGGCCTCCTTGCCGTAGCCTTTTCCCTGATGCGCGGCGAGAATATGGAAATCGCTTATGTGGATCGAACGCGCCGGGATATCCGGCCGGTACCAGAAATACCCGACTAAACTGTCGTCACCTGAAAGGCTGTCGATTATACACAGCAACACCTGGTCCGACGTTTCCACGCCCTGCGGCAGATCCTCATCAATCTCCCGCAAGGCCTGTAAACGGGATTCGACAGGTGAAAGGCGGTAGTTGGCTGCTATTTCCGCCGCGTAGTCAGGAATGAAATAATCCAGATAAGCCGAGTATTCATCGGCACGCATCGGTCTTAGCGAAATCATCACGTTCATTTCCCGTTTTGTTGATTTGTAGTTCAGCGCTCCGTTGGAACTCGAATGACTTTGCCGCGTTCATTGATAATAAAAACGGAGGCAAAAATGAAAGAACAAACCTGGTCTACCATTATTGGAATGCTGGCTGGATTGTCAGTTGGCGCGGGTGTTGGCGAAGCAATCATGGGCAATGTACTTCTTGGACTACTGATCGGCACCGCCATGGGCGCCTTTATTGGGTCCAACAATCACATTCATCGCGATTATTGAACACGAAATACACTGGCACAAGTGAGACGGCCTTTTCGTTTTGAATAGCGCCGATGGCTCGACGCCATAAACGGTCAGCTGTGCAAAGCGCGCAAACGCGTGGTGTTCAAAAGGCCCTGTTCTTCAAGGACGGGATACGCCATGGCTGCCAGCAGCGAATTGACCTGCTTCAGATCGCGGATCGTGTCGAGGTGAATCGAGCTCGTCTCGACGCTGCGGATCGTGCCTTCACGAAGGCGGCGGAAATGCCGCTCGCTGCTCTGCTTTTCAAGGTCGCGCAAGTGGTCTTTTTCAAGCACCAGTTGATGGGCCGTTTCGCGATCACGTGAGACGAGAACATTAAACGCCATACGCGCGTTGGTAAGCACCTTGGCGTGGAAGTTGCTGAGTTCCAGCCAGCCTTCGTCGGTGAATTTGAGTTTCCGATCCATCTTCTTCTGCACCAGCGCCAGCATATTGCGGACGATGATGTCGCCGACCTGTTCCAGCTTCACGCAGGCACCCAGCAATTCCCGAGCGCGTGCAACTTCAAAGTCGMTCAGAGGCTTGGTCGTCAGCTTGGCAAGRTAGAGTTTGATGGCCGCGTGCTTGCGGTCGACCTTGTCATCAAGGGCGGACAATTCGTCGATACGCTCCTGAACGGGGTTCTCGTAGAGCCCGATGATCCCGCGCAGCATGATCTCCACTGTCTCACAAACGCGCACGGTCTCGCGGGTGGCATTGGCCAGCGCCAAGCTTGGTGTGTCGAGCACGCTTTCGTCGAGAGCGCTGAGTTCCGCGTGATCGAGCGATTTTGGCTGTTCGACCGGGACATTGAGCGCGACGACGGCCTTGGTAACCTTGAGGACAAGCGCGGAAAGCGGAACGCCAGCAAGCAAGATGATGATGTTGAAGAGGATGTGGCCATTGATGACCTGATCAGCCGGTGCGGAGCCGAGGAAGGCCACGGATGGCTTGAAAGTCAGATAAAGGATGAGGATAACGATGGAGCCAGCCCCACGCATCAGCAGATTGCCCATCGGCACGATACGCGTTTGCGGGGCAGCATTGCGGGTCAAAAGTGGTGCGATGAAGGATGATCCGAGATTGACGCCGAAGATCATCACGATGCCGAGTTCCGGCTGGATGAGGCCGCGCGAGGCAAATGTCACAAGCAGCAGCACGGCGGCAATGCTCGAGTGGAACAGCCATGTCATCAACGCTGCAATCAGGAATGCGGTGACGGGATCGGTATTCAGATAGCCGACGATCACCGGCAGCAATTCACTGTTGCGCAAAGGTTCTGTTGCTTGGCCGGTCATTTCGAGCGAAAGCACGAGAAGGCCGATGCCAACGAGGATACGGCCCACCTGCCGCCAGTTGCTTCGTTCGGTCGACATGAAGATAACGGTCCCTGCCACCAGGCAGAGTGGTACCAGCAATGTCAGGTCGAAGCTCAGGATCTTGACGACAAGCGCTGATCCAACCTCGGCGCCCCTCACGGCCATGAGTCCGGCGATACCGCTGACGAAGCCGGAACCGACAAAGGAGCCAACCAGAAGACTAACGGCCGTGGAGCTCTGCAAAGCGATGGAAAGCATCAGTCCCCACAGGACGGCGAGAACAGGATTGTGCAGTACGCCGCGCAGGCTTTGGCGCATGCGCTCGCCATATGCGCGCTCGACGCCGGTGCGAACCATGCGTGTCGCCCACAGCAAGAGCGCCACTGCGCCTGCCAGATGCAACAAAATTGCGGAACCGTTCACTTGTGATGATCCTGTCGAGTACGGAAAACACGGTAATGCAACTACACGATTTTAGTTGCGATCTATTAAGATAACATATCAATCAAAAAGGGAAAAAATTATGTTCCGGCTAAGAAAAAATG
>NZ_JBFUMG010000507.1:0-3226 GCF_054049495.1 Phyllobacterium sp. P5_D12
TTCAGGATGCATTCGGCAGCACRCAGTGCGGAGGTGATCACGCGCATCCTGCCAGGCTGGCTTGTCATGATCCTCACGGCGTTGAACAGTCGATCATCCATCGGACCCGAACGGAGAACCAAGGGACTCGGTTCCGTAGGTCTCGATAGTCACTTGGTACTAATCAGGACGATTCCGCCCTCGCTTGGGCAACAATTTTTTCATCGCCCGACTGATCCGTCTCAGGGAATTTCGCAAGCGCCTTCGATGCTTCATTTTCAAATAGCGCTGAAGGTTTTTGCCATTCGCCATATCAAGCCCTGTGTCAGCCAGCATACCGCCCTGTGCTCACGCAGCCAAGGGCAGAGTACCAGCCAAACAATGCCGAACGCAAATCCGCAACCAGAGGCGCATTGGGGAAAACATTGGGAAAGCAGGCTTGGAATGTAAAAAAACCTAGCGCTTTTCAAGGCACTAGGTTTGATACATAGCCCACGTGCGCCGCATGGTGCCGGGCTTTCACCGGCCGCTGCTATACCCAAAGCGGATGCCCACACCTGCATAGGCGGTGGACGGAAAAACGTGGCTCGGCGGTGCCGATATCCTATAGGGGATAGATCCGCCGAGTCTCTGCCTGACACACAGTCGGTGCCTGACAAAGCTATGAAACTCCAATGAATCGTTCTGGCAAGTATGGGGTGTCCCGACCTGCCTAAAAACGCAATACAAAAGGCAGGCCGGGTGCTGACATTTGGGGCTCAGCGATCAAAGCATGCTCCCATGGGGTTAAGATTAAGTGAGGCCCGGCGACATCGGTCTACGCCGAACTACGTCAACTTTACCTTCGCGTGGGCTTCCCTTGCCTCGATCAACGCAATTTCGATTAGGTATGCGAGCATGGCGTGACAATCCTTGCTTGCCAATTCGATGAGTAGGGTTAGTGCCATGCAAGTGGCTTCAATGTTCTGCTGTTTGTCGGTTTTCATCACTTACCTCGCAAGGTTTCCTTGGCGAAGGATGGCACGAGTTTCAGCCTAAAACTTCATAGCAATTCGTAGCGAATCGCCATGCGAGTGCAACCAAACACCCCACAATCTTGAGATGAATATTCGCGCCGCAGATGACGATTAACTTCATTCGGAGAGAGTTCTACGTCCGCCGCCACACCTTAGCCTTACGCCACTTTGTCGGCGCGCCGGTGACCGGGCCCATTCTCTCGCGGCGCAATGTATATGTTGGCTTCCCGCGCGGCTTCTATGAACGCCACACGGGCAACTGCTGCCGAACACTGTCCAGCGAGGCATGATAACAGGATGACCCTCGCGTTATGGTGTTTTGGCCCACCGCTTTCCTGTGGCCATTCTTCCAACAGCAACTTTGCCGTATCGTAAGCTGTGCCAATATTAATCATCACGCCAGGCCTGCGGCTCCAGGATTCCATTGAATTCTTTATTATTTACGCGTGAGGCGCGGCATCTCACGACCTGACCTCCGAATGTCACCGCCTCGGATGTCCGAGATGCAACGATTGGGCGCTTCCTTGAAATCGCACCCGATTCGATGCACTCTGCGATCAAATCGCGGGTCTGTAGCGCTATGCGGGCTTGGTGACGGGAGGGGGCGTCATGGACTTCAACAGTCCTCGGGGAAGCGTGGGAGTAGCGCGCCGCTCAATTCTACTATTATCAACCGCTGCATTGGCGCTAGCCCCGCGTGTGGCACTGGCAGACTGCACCACGGTCACGGGCAACGAAACCCCCGGCTGCACATTAGGGGCCGCCGGGCAATCGCTCACCATCCAGAATGGCGGCACCCTTAACGGCTGGATCAACATGACGGGCTCAGGCGCAACGGCGACGCTCCAAAGTGTGGGACATTCCGGTATAATCAAAGCGTGGGGGCAAATGGCAACACTGCTATTTCAATGGCGGGTCCCAATCAGATMCTCACCAACAATGGAACGCTGACGAATACAAACAACATCGGTGCCGATGTGATTTGGCGCCCACGGCAATGGGTTCATGATCGTCAATGGCGCCACGGGGATAATCGCCAGCACTAACCCCAATGCCGTTTCAAATGCATTACCGCAGTGAGCTCTGCCTGCAATGCTGCCAACGGCGAGGTTAATGAGCATATACGCGTTAGGCCCATTGATTTTTACGGATAGGTCTTTAGTCCGATTTCTCTTTCCCCCAACAGGCCTATCTTCGGACTGTTGATCCGGCTCTGTCGGCATGCAATTTATTGAGGAGGTGGATAATGGTTCAATTTAAAGTTGGTCTCGTCGCAGCAGCGTGTCTTGGATTGTTTTTTGCCGGCGCAATGTGTGCAACCACCGATCATTTCAATCCCGTAGGTTCGGCCCTTGCCAAAAACGGCGGCGGCAACGGTGGTGGCAATGGCAATGGCGGTGGACACGGGAACAACGGTGGAAGTCATGGCAAGTCGTCCGACCGCAGCAATTCTGTAAATTCCCACGACAAAGCCAAAGTCGAGAAATCATCTCTTGACACTGACGACGATAAAACTGGATTGGGTCCGCTGAACGCTGCGCATGCATCTGCACGGGCAAGGGAGCGGGCCGCACCGAACTCTTCCGTAGGCAAGATTGCAACCTACGAGCGCAGCCGGGAAGAGGCATTGGCGCTGACTGACCCTGCGCTGCAGGAGCAGGCGCTTGACGATGCGATTGCACAGCTTGAAACGGCCTTTGGCCGCACGCTCACCCCAGCGCAGGTCGATCGCATTGATGCATTGCTGAATGCGCGCCAATAAGATCCTATTGAACCTATATCTGCGGTAATCTTTCAACAGCGGCCTTCGGGTCGCTGTTTTCACGGGCTGCTAACGCGGCGTCATGTTGGGAAGAATTCCAAATCTTCAGAAGTCGCGGCATAGCCGAACATCGGGATGAGTCTGGATTCACGTTTTGATTGCGTGAGGAAGTTTCTTGGGGGTAGACATTGCGCGGGGTCTCCTGGCTCGTGCATAATTGCAGGATGACAGACATTGCGGTAACGGTGACCACGGCAACATATCACCGTAGAAACGAAAAACGGTGGCTCGCGACCGCTATGGGCAGACCAGTGCTACGACCGCACTGGCACCCAGAATGGAGATAAACAATGAAAGCATCGGGGTATCGGTGCCTACGTAACGTTCGAATATTGCCTCGATCAAATGGCTTTGGACCAACGCACCGTACACAGCCATGAATCTGCTGACCCGCTGGAATTCCCAGTCT
>NZ_JBFUMG010000508.1:0-3225 GCF_054049495.1 Phyllobacterium sp. P5_D12
CTCACGGACCAGGTATTGCTGCTGCTCGTCGCCATGCTGAGTTCCAAAGGCGCTGCAGGCATCACCGGTGCAGGCTTCATCACGCTCGCTGCAACCCTGTCGGTTGTTCCCGCAGTTCCAGTCGCGGGCATGGCGCTGATCCTTGGCATCGATCGTTTCATGTCTGAATGCCGCGCGCTTACCAATCTCGTCGGCAATGCGGTAGCGACAATCGTTGTTGCCCGCTGGGAAGGCGAGCTTGATACCAACAAGCTCGCACAAGCGCTCAGCGGCGATTTCGCCGACGAGGACGCGCTGGCGCTCGCAAGCTAACGAATAAGACTGGTTCAAGTAAAAGGCGGGCCGACCAGGTCCGCCTTTTCATTTGCGCCGAAGACTATCCCGCCAGTTCCGAGCATAAAGATCGAAGGCTTCGCTCAACGGTGCAACATCATCCGAGACTGGTTTGAACGGACACTTGGCGCCGGCTAGAAGTGCGGCGCCAAGACTGGTACCAGTGGAGCCGGGAGAAGCGATGATTTCGCGTCCGGTCAACGACCGCAATGCAGACAGATAGGTTCGGTTGCGGGAAAACGGTCCTTCGACAATCGTTGGGCCAGCTGCACCAATCAGCTCGAGACAGGTATTGGTCATGAGTGCTGAATATAGCGAGGCAGCAGCGTTCAGTTCGGCGGCCGAGCGCGACTCATCATTCAGCCGGATCGGATTCTGCGCGGGGTAGGGGCCTGATCCCTGTACGATGCTCGGCAGGATCATGAACTGCTCGCGGATCACCTGGTCCAGCGTATCCGCATCCGGTTCGAGCGTACTGCCGGCGGTCAAGAGATCGAATTCGCGTCCACCCATAAATCGCGCCGACGGCACCGCCTTCCCGTAGGCATCGACATTGGCGAGCGTATCCCGTGCCGGGTCGAGCTCATCCAACCTTCCGCCAACCGCAAAAGACACCACCCAGGTTCCGGTCGATACAACCGAGAACGGCGATGTTCGGGTGACCAGATGCGGCAGCAGTGAGGCGTTGGAATCGTGGATGCCGCAATGAACCGGGACGGGCATGGACATCCCGATCCGCCTGGTAAGCGGCTCGCGCAGATCACCAATTCGATCGAACGCAGAGCGGATCGGTGCCATCAAAGGACGAAGCTCCAGCGTCTCGACAAGACTGGAATATTCGCCCGCTTGCGGGTTCCACAGATCCGTATGGCAGCCGAGTGACGTGACTTCGTTCACGGCAATGCCAGTCAGGCGCCAGACCCAGTACTGTGCATAGGTAACTATAGTTCTGGTTGCAGAAAATTCGGCCGGAAACTGCGTCTTCTGGTAATTGATTTGCGCGCCGACATTGAGGCCTCCGGAGAGAAGCGGCGAGCGGGTTTCGGCGAAGTCCGGCCGCAAAGCCGCATAGGCTRCGCGCACCTCGTCAGGATAGACATGCTCATAGTCGATGACCGGCATCACCAGATCATTTTCGCCCAGCAATGCGGCTGCCGCGCCGTGCGCGGTGACGGAAATCGCATCGAAGCCTGGTGATTGGGCAAAGATTGTCAGTGTATCGACAAAAAATACCCACAGCGCCTCGACGTCATAATGCGGATAGGGTCCATCCTTGGCGACGCGGTTCTGCGTGCTGCGCGAGGCGACTTCTGTTCCTGTCGCGGCATCGACGACTACAACCTTGGCATTGGTCTTGCCAACATCCATGACGGCTATGCGGCGGCTGTCGCTCATGGCAGATGGAAGAGGCAAACGAGGTCCGTCTGGACTGGCGAGTTATCAGGATTGGTGGCCATGATGTCGGCCATATGAGTCCACCATTTCTTCATCACCGGATGGTCGGGCAGGCTTTGCATGGTGTGATCAAGGGGGCGGGTCAACACGCCAAAGAGCTTGTTTGTGGCGCGGTCAAGATGGATCGAATAATCGGCGATACCTGCCTCATGCAGGAGATCGACGAGTTCCGGCCAGATTTCGTCGTGACGGCGCCTGTACTCAGCCTCCATACCTGGATTGAGTGTCATCGTGAACGCATATTTCTCCATCGCACTCATGCGGGCTTCCTGTGCCGGAACCGGCGGATAATGACCGGCAGCGTAATGGTGACGATCAGAAGCAGACCGATGAAGATCGACATGACAATGCCGGGAACGTTCAGCAGGCCAAGGCCGAAGGTGACCAGTCCCATGACGAAGGCAGCGATGACCACGCCGCCGATCGTGCCGGCGCCGCCAAGGATCGAGACACCGCCAAGGACGACCATGGTGACGATCTCAAGCTCCCAGCCCTGTGCGATCGACGGCCGGGTGGAGCCGAGGCGTGAGGTGAGGCAGACGGCTGCGATGCCGGACATCAGGCCGGTCAGGAGGAACAGGGTGAACTTGATGCGCTCGACACGAATACCGGAGAAGCGTGCGGCAAATTCATTGTTGCCGATGGCATACACCCGGCGGCCAAAGTTCGTCGCATGCAACAGGACCGCAAAAATGATCGCCAACACGGCGAAAAGCACGAACTCGAAGGAAAATACCCAGAAGACATAGCCTTGTCCGAAATAGGCGAAAGAAGCCGGATAGCCGCCATAGGCCTTGTCGCCAAGGACGATATAGGCGATGCCGCGAAACAGGCTCATCGTGCCGATCGTGACGACGATGGAAGGCAGACGAAGTCCTGCAACGAGAATGCCGTTGACCACGCCGCAACCGACGCCAACGCCAATCCCGATGGCAACGAGACCAGGCGTACCGATCCCCGCCTGCGCTGCAGCGCCCATTGCAGTCGAAGCAAGCGCGATGATCGCAGCAACTGACAGGTCGATCTCCCCGGAGATGATCAACAGCGCCATGGCAAACGCCACCATGGCCTTTTCAGTAAAATTGAACGTGGCGTCCGACAGATTCCACGCATTGAGGAAATAGGGCGAGGCGAGGGAATTGGCGATGAAGATCAGCACGGCGACAGCAAAAAGGAGTGCTTCCCAGCTCCCAAACAGACGCGTTGCCGATGTGCCAAGCCGGTCCGGGATAAGCCGCTTTTCAGGTATCGCGCTCATGCTGCCACCTCGATCTGTTCCGATGCGCCGCGATCACGCAGGATGATACGGCCACGCCGCCGTTCCTGACGGGCATTGAAGATCACGGCGGCAATGATAACCGAGCCGGAAATCGCCATTTGTGCAAAGGGCGAAATGTCGATGACCGGCAGCGCGTTCTTGATGACGCCGAGGAATAG
>NZ_JBFUMG010000509.1:0-3223 GCF_054049495.1 Phyllobacterium sp. P5_D12
GTGCAGAACGTCTCCGTGTTCATCAGCTCAAGCGACGTATTGAACGCGCCCCAGGATCCGCCCATCGGTTTTACGACGCGGGGCGTTTCAATCGAAGCGAGGGCGACAGCGGGAGAAGGCAAACATTGAAACGCAAAGTCGCCATCGTCTTCGCGATTTGTCTGGCTCTGGCTCTGGATCGTCGGGGCTGACCGTCTGCTGGTTCGATCCCAAAGGGTTACAAGAGCGAAGTGGCCCAGAATTCCGACTTTCGACGACCGCCTTATAATGACTGTGGAGGTGGACGATGGGCGGTTTCACCGTATCGAGGTCCTAACTTGAAGACGCTCGATGTCCAGCATCTGGCGCAACGGGCTTGCTCGTTCGCTGCTTCCTCCGACAACAATTCGCTTGGCGTTTCTAAAACCAATTGCTGAACCAAACGAACTCAAAACCTCCCCTTGAAACTAATCCAACGGACGTGTTCTCACGTACCCATATCATTCCGAATAATCGGGATGACCAAAATGGATCTTGAGACGCAACACCGACGACCTCTCGTCGGGCGGCTTCATTGCTGGAGTAACTGCAATGTTTATCCCGATCAAAGCTTCCGCTCTCCCGGGTGTGCTCATCGTCTTGGCGCTGGTCAATCCGACAAATGCAGAAACCTTGTCGGGAGCCGACATCCGGCAGCTGGTAAGCGGTCAAAAAGTTTATCTCTCGACACCGTTTGGTGTCGAGCTTCCCCTGATCTACCAATCCAACGGTGAGGTCGTCGGCAACATTTCAGGGATATCGGTAGCGCGAATGTTTGCACCACGGGAAACAGGAAAATGGTGGGTTCAAGGCAATGTGCTGTGCCAGAAATGGCCGACATGGTACAAGGGAAAGCAATTCTGTTTTTCTGTGCGCAAGATCGGCGTCAATAAAATTGCTTGGCTGCGGGACGACGGGACGGCTGGCACAGCCCGCATAGGCGGATGACGAATTCATCAACACCCGTAGGACTGGGTCGGTACGTCGCCTATGCCCTGCCGGCCATTCCCATCGCGGCTCTTACGCTGCCGCTCTACATCATCGTACCCACGTTTTACAGCGAGGTTACGGGGCTATCCCTTGCGACGCTCGGCTCGGTGCTGCTTCTGATCCGGCTCTTCGATGCCGCAAGCGATCCAATCATTGGGTGGCTTTCGGATCGCTATTCGCCGGCTTTCGGGCGCAGGCGGAGCCTGTTCGTCCTCTCGATCCCAGTCACCGCAACCGGCGCGTTGATGGTGTTCTGGCCGCCGTCAGACGCCGGCGTGTACTATCTGTTCTTGTGGGGCGTCGTCCTGTCTGTTGGACATACCGCCACAAGCCTTCCCTATACGGCTTGGGGCGCTGAGCTCGCAACCGATTACAGCGGCCGCTCGACCGTTGCTGCGTATCGGGAGACTGCAACCTTGGCCGGCACCCTGCTTGCTATTGCGCTGCCCTTTGCCGTCGGGCTCGATCGCACCCTCGCCTTCCATGGACTTGCCGCGGTTGGGGTTGTCGTCGCGGTCGTGCTACCGGTTGCCGGACTGATTGCGGTGTGTTGTGTGGCCGAGCCGCGCAACCGATCGATGAGAAGCATGACCTTGATGCAAGGAGTGCAAGCACTCCTCAGCAACCGTGCATTCCTGCGTCTTCTGCTGGCGTTCGTTCTCAATGGTCTTGCCAACGCCATTCCCGCCACCCTGTTTCTCTATTTCGTATCGGACCGCCTGGACGCGCCGAATATGCGCGGTCCGTTGCTTTTTCTGTATTTTGTCTGTGGGATTGTGGGCGTGCCACTTGCCGCATGGGCGGCGATGATCGTCGGCAAACATAGGGCATGGTGTTACGCCATGGGCGTCGCATGTCTGGTGTTTGCCTTCAGCGGCTTTCTTGACCAGGGAGACCTCATCCCGTTTGCGGTAATCTGCGGCCTAACCGGACTGCTTCTAGGATTTGACCTCGCCCTGCCCGCTTCGATCCAGGCGGACGTCGTTGACGTCGACACGGCCTCCTCCGGCAGTCAAAGAACTGGAATATATTTCGCCGCCTGGAGCCTTGCCACCAAGTTTTCGCTGGCGCTCGCGGTCGGCCTGGTGTTTCCGCTCCTGCATTGGTCCGGCTTTAATGCACAGGCTCAGGGCCAATCCGGCGCATTCGCTCTTGATGTGTTGAGCGCGCTCTATGCCTGGCTACCGATCGCCTTCAAACTGGGAGCGATCGGCCTCATGTGGGGCTTCCCGCTTGACGAGGCAGCCCAACACAAGCTGCGCCAAAACATCGAACGATCCCAGAAATCGCGGATGTCATCCAAAACCGCACGATTTTCGTATCCAGAAGCAACCGATTAACGGGGGAGGAAACCTTGCGCCAGTTGTTGACGATTGCCATTGTCTTTATTGCCAGCAGCCTGTTTACAGCCGCCTTGGCGAAAGACCTTGTTCTGGAGAAATACTTCGTCGGAAATACCCGCGCGGAGGGGCAATTCAGTGCAATCAATGGTGTCAAAAAAAGCTTCAAAGTTCAGCTGTCCGGCCGATGGAACGGCAAGCGTCTGCTTCTCCGAGAGGATTTTACTTACGCGGACGGTGAAAAGGACCGGAAGACCTGGCAATTCGTGAAGACAAGTCCCACGACCTATGTCGGCATTCGCGAAGATGTGGTCGGCCGCACCCTCGTAACCGTGAAAGGCGACACGGCGCGCTTTAGCTACGATGTCTATCTTGACGGCAAAACCCGCAATAATCGCGTCCGCTTTCATGACAAGATGACGTTGAAAAGCGATGGGGTGTTGATCAATGATGCATGGGTGAGCAAGTACGGATTTCCGGTGGCGTGTACCCACGTCAAATTTCGCAAATGATGAACGCGCTCTTTCGCTCTTTTTCCAATTGCCGGCTTTGTCAATGAATGGCTTTCGGGGAAACTATAATGCGGTCGTCGTCAGGTCAGGCGCTGTTCCAGGCTCTGGTTTCAAATACGCGCTCGAACGTCGTCCAGGCTGTCAGTCTTGGCTATTGAAGGGTACGCGCAATTGCGAGCGCTCCTATTCGAGCCAAATCTTCATTGTCCTGCGAAATGGTCTTATTCTTCGAGGCTTCATTCACCCGAAGCCGCTCTTGATGCGCCAGTCACCGCAAAATTGTCAGGCGCGGGAAGAGCCAAGGGCGTTTGCGGCATGAACTCGTTCCGCTCCGCCATATATGCGGGTAAGGTCACCCACAAG
>NZ_JBFUMG010000510.1:0-3215 GCF_054049495.1 Phyllobacterium sp. P5_D12
AATCTATACGATAAAGCTCAAAGTAATATTTCT
The DNA here is from genome assembly GCF_054049495.1 of Phyllobacterium sp. P5_D12. NCBI lineage: Bacteria > Pseudomonadati > Pseudomonadota > Alphaproteobacteria > Hyphomicrobiales > Phyllobacteriaceae > Phyllobacterium > Phyllobacterium sp. P5_D12. The sequence continues at coordinate 34 of NZ_JBFUMG010000510.1, forward strand.
GAAACAACTTTTTTCTATTCAAATGTATTCCGTCGCTCAATCCACTCGATTTGCTACGCAGTCAAGTAAGTAGTTCTTTAGAATTAGCTCTTATCGGCCAAATTTCAAGCGCCCGGAGTCGAAATTTTCCCCTGTATGAAGGGTACAGAGCCGATGTGCCGACCGATGCGGCCGTTTTGGAAAGACATTCCCGTAATTGATACAAATATGAAACCGGCTGCGTGTCGTCGGGCGATAACATTGCGTATCGTTATCTCTATCGAGGCCTTCCGGCCACCAAAGATATCTCAAACAGAGCTGAAAATGTTGATGCCTGTCGTCAAGGTCTATCGAAACGCGAAGATGGTCTGTATAGACGGCCCCAAAAAGGCAACAGGGCGGACGTGCGAGCTCCGCAAATGAACATGGCAGTTTTGAGAAATACGGCAACGAGTACGCCGCAAGTGCTACCAGGTAATGAAGCGGCTGTGCCCGAGGCCGCCAATCCCATGGTTGTATTCGAAGGCGTTGCCAAACGCTTTGCGGCGGGGAAAACTGGCGCCGAAGTGGTAGCGCTGAACGATATAGACCTCGTGGTACCCCGTGGATCGGTAACCGGGATCATCGGCCGTTCTGGAGCGGGCAAGTCGACGCTGATCCGGCTCGTCAACGGACTTGAAAAGCCGAGTTCTGGCCGCATCCTCGTTGATGGCGTGGATATCGCTGGATTGGAGGAGAAAAATCTGCGCGCTGTGCGCCGCTCGATCGGCATGATCTTCCAGCATTTCAATTTGCTCTCCTCGCGCACCGCCTTCGGCAACGTAGCGCTGCCGCTTGAAATTGCCGGCATGGGAAGGCAAGACATCGAAAAGCGTGTGGCGCCCTTGCTTGATCTGGTCGGCCTTTCCGACAAGCGCGACCGGTATCCTTCCGAGCTTTCGGGCGGCCAAAAACAGCGCATCGGCATCGCACGCGCTTTGGCAACCGAACCAAAACTGCTGCTCTCCGATGAGGCGACGTCAGCACTGGATCCAGAAACCACGCGCTCGATCCTTGCCCTTCTCCGGAAGATCAACAAGGAGCTGGGTCTGACCGTGCTTCTGATTACCCATGAGATGGAAGTGGTGAAGGCCATCGCCGACCATGTTGCAGTGATCGATGGCGGCCGCATCGTCGAACAAGGCCCGACATTCGATGTGTTTACCGGGCATGTGCACGAAACGACCAAGGCGCTTCTCGGTGGTCTCGCAGGCATGCATTTGCCGGAGTTCCTGACCAGCCGGATGTCGCAGCGACCGGAGCCCGGCTCCCGGACCATTCTGCGCGTCATATTCAAGGGCGAAAATGCCACGGAACCGATGTTGGCGCGGCTTGGCAGCGATCTTGGCATCGAGGTCAATATCATGGCCGGGGCAGTCGATGAAATCGCGGGGCGTCCTTTCGGCATGCTGGTGGTTTCCCTGCGTTCCGATGAAGCAAAAATTGCCGAGGCCCGGCAGTTCCTTGCCCACCACGGCCTGTCATCGGAGGTGGTCGGCTATGTCCGCTGATATCATTGCTCTCATCGTCAAGGCGACGGGCCAGACGCTGTATATGGTGGCAGTCGCCGGACTGATTGGTTCATTGTTGGGCATTCCCCTCGGCGTGTTTCTGGCGACGAGCGGGCGAGGCGAGCTTTTCGCTGCGTCTTGGGTCAACAAGGTGCTTGGCGCCATCGTCAACGCCACGCGTTCGACGCCGTTCATCATTCTGGTCGTTGCCATCATCCCGTTCACCCGGCTCGTTGCGGGCACATCAATAGGAACCACTGCTGCGATAGTGCCGTTGACGATTGCGACAATCCCCTTCGTTGCTCGTCTGGTCGAAACGGCAATTCGTGAGGTCGATCCTGGTCTCACGGAAGCAGCGCGCGCAATGGGTGCAAGCCCGATGCAGATCGTCTTCAAGGTGCTGCTCGCAGAGGCGCGGCCTGGAATTGCCTCTGCACTGACCCTGACGATCGTCAGCTTGATCGGTTACGCGGCAATGGTCGGTGCGATTGGCGGCGGCGGCCTTGGCGACCTTGGTATCCGCTACGGCTATCAACGCTTCATGCCCGATGTTATGGCCGTCGTCGTTGTGGTGTTGATCGTACTTGTTCAGCTTGTTCAGAGCGCCGGCGACCGGTTGGCGCGGCAATTCGACAAGCGCAGCCGTCCCCGTTGAATTTGTTATAAAAGCAGGAGTATGAAATGTTGAAGAAAATACTTGGTGTAGCAGCCCTGGTTGCGATCCTCGGCGCGACTGGTGCGCTGGCCGAAACAATCAAGATCGGAGTTACACCGGGCGAGCATGCGCAAATTCTCGAGAAGGTTGCCGAGGTCGCCAAGCCCAAGGGTCTCGATATCCAGATCCTCGAGTTTTCAGACTACGTGGTACCAAACCAGGCATTGAACGATGGCGAGCTCGATGCCAATTCTTTTCAGCACAAGCCTTACCTCGACAATCAGATTGCCGACCGGAAATTCGATCTGGTCGACGTCGCCTACACGGTCAATTTTCCGATGGGCGTCTATTCGAAAAAGGTGAAGAGTTTCGACGAGTTAGCTGAGGGGGCTACCATTGCGATTCCGAATGATCCGACCAATGGTGGCCGTGCCTTGCTTATTCTCGCCGACAAGGGTGCGATCAAGCTGAAGGACGGTGCTGGCCTGAAGGTGACGCCTGCCGACATCACGGAGAACAAGAAGAATTTCAAGTTCGTTGAACTAGATGCCGCCCAGCTACCGCGTTCGATTGATGACGTCGATGCCGCGGCGATCAATACGAACTATGCCCTTGAAGCAGGACTTGATCCGATGAACGGTACGATTCTGAAGGAAGGCGAAAAGGCTCCGTACGTCAATCTCATCGCTGTCCGTACTGCTGACAAAGACAAGCCCTGGGTGAAGACACTCATTGAATCTTACCATTCGGATCCGGTGAAGCAGTTCATTCTCGACAAGTACAAGGGTGCGGCCGTTCCAAGCTGGTAACCTGATCTTGGAAAGAATCTCGCCTAGAGCCTTTCATGGCTAGATAGAAACTGTTCTGTTTCGCGGATGGCGAGACAATCCACGCGGAAGGTGGCGAGGCCGATGTTTACCCATCGGACGAAGCCGTCTGACAAAGTGGTTGGCCGCCAGCCGGAAACCCGAAGGGCCGGGTGAATTCGGGCCAAATCC
>NZ_JBFUMG010000511.1:0-3193 GCF_054049495.1 Phyllobacterium sp. P5_D12
CAGGGTGAAATTCGTCATTGCGATCGGAAAAGCTGATTTTGCTGATGATTACGACGATATTGTGGATCGTTTCGATGGYGAAACGGTGATGACTGCCCCTGTGGATCATGATGATCCGTGCTGGTTCTTTTTCACCTCTGGCACGACCGGGCGGCCAAAGGCTGCTGTATTGACCCACGGTCAGATGGGATTTGTAGTGACCAATCACCTGTGCGACCTGATGCCGGGCACGACACACGACGATGCCTCACTCGTGATCGCACCCCTATCTCACGGCGCCGGGATTCATCAGCTCACGCAGGTCGCTAGAGGTGCAAAAACCATTCTGCTGCCAACAGAGAAGCTTGATGTTACCGAAGTCTGGCGACTTGTCGAAAAATGGCGCGTGAGCAACATGTTTACCGTGCCGACGATCCTTAAAATGCTGACCGAACATTCCGCGGTTCAGGAGCGGGATCATTCGTCACTGCGTTATGTGATCTATGCGGGCGCACCCATGTACCGGACCGATCAGATCAATGCCCTAAAGACGCTGGGACGGGTGATCGTGCAGTATTTTGGGCTGGGAGAGGTGACCGGCAATATTACTGTGTTACCGGCCGCCGAGCACCATCTGGAGCACAGCGAAGATACGCGCCCGGGCACCTGCGGTTATGCGCGCACCGCAATGCAGATATCGATCCAGGATGATAACGGAAATGAAGTTTCGCCCCGCGTAACCGGCGAGATTTGCGTGATCGGTCCAGCCGTTTTCGCTGGTTACTACAATAATCCGGAGGCCAATGCGAAAGCCTTTCGCAATGGCTGGTTCCGTACCGGCGATCTCGGACACATGGATGAAACGGGATTTCTCTTCATCACAGGACGGGCCTCAGACATGTATATTTCTGGCGGCTCCAACATTTATCCGCGGGAGATCGAGGAGAAGATGTTGACGCATCCGGACATCAGCGAAGTGGCGGTACTGGGTATTCCGGATCCGGTATGGGGCGAGGTCGGTCTTGCGGTCTGTGTTGCTCGCCCCGGTACTGCGCCGGAAGCGGAGGAGATCATTACTTGGCTTGGCAACAAGATGGCTCGCTACAAAATACCGAAGCGGCTTGTGTTCTGGCCAGAGATGCCGAAATCCGCCTATGGCAAGGTCGTCAAGAAACTGATCCGGGAAGAGCTCATCAAGCGCCGCGAACTCGATGAACCCGCGGAACAGTAATCAACAGAGCGCATTCTTCCTTTACCATCGATTTTGTTGCATTGCAGCAAATTGGTTGCATTGCAACAAAAATTCCGTACTCTTGCAAGAATCGGGGGGAGCCACTGTTTGCAAAGGATGCCAGCATGCTCCAGGTTGTAATACTCATTTGCTCAACAAGTTTGTCGCCGATGGATTGCCAATCGAACACGGCGCTGGATGTGATTTACGGGCCGCAAACCAGCAACGCCATGATGTGCGGGATGCAGGGACAGGCTTTCGTGGCACGCACAGCTATTGTCGGACGTTCGCCTAACGAGTTCATCAAAATCAGATGCTCACCGTTGAAGCCCATCAAGGCTGCTCTGCGACAATAGCATCGACGCGCGTGCCTCAGGCGGTGTCCCTGTTGACGTTGAGGATTTCGCGCTTGCCGACATGATTGGCGGGGCCAACCAGCCCTTCCTTTTCCATCCGCTCCACTAGAGAAGCGGCGCGATTGTAGCCGATCTGCAGCCGCCGCTGGATGTACGAGGTCGAACATTTTTTGTCACGCAGCATAACTTTGACTGCCTGATCGTAGAGCACGTTCCCATCTTCTGCGGCCATGGCGCCCTTGTCGAAGACTGCGCTATCGTCACTTTCCGCGTCTTCTTCATCGCTTTCGTCGGCCGTCACGGTATCGAGATAGTCGGGCTGCCCTTGAGTCTTCAGATGCGCAACGACCTTTTCTACTTCTTCGTCTGAAACGAAAGGCCCATGGACGCGCGCGATACGGCCGCCGCCGACCATATGCAGCATGTCGCCCTGGCCAAGCAACTGCTCAGCACCTTGCTCGCCGAGGATGGTGCGGCTGTCGATCTTGGATGTGACCTGAAACGAGATGCGGGTCGGGAAGTTCGCCTTGATGGTTCCGGTGATCACATCGACCGACGGACGTTGAGTCGCCATGATCAGGTGGATGCCGGCGGCACGCGCCATCTGGGCGAGGCGCTGGATCGCCCCTTCGATATCCTTGCCTGCCACCATCATCAGGTCGGCCATTTCATCGACAATGATGACGATATATGGCATCGGCGTGAGGTCCATTGCCTCCTGCTGATATTGCGCTTCGCCGGTCCCCTTGTCGAAGCCGGTTTGCACGGTGCACATCACCGTCTCGCCCTTTTCCTTCGCGCTGATAATGCGGGCGTTGAAACCATCGATATTACGCACGCCGAGCTTTGACATTTTTCTATAGCGGTCCTCCATCTCGCGCACAGCCCATTTGAGAGCCATGACTGCCTTCTTTGGATCGGTGACAACCGGGGTAAGAAGATGCGGGATGCCGTCATAAATGGACAGTTCAAGCATTTTTGGGTCAACCATGATCAAGCGGCATTCTTCCGGTGTGAGCCGGTACAGCAGCGATAGAATCATCGTGTTGATGGCGACTGATTTCCCGGAGCCGGTCGTACCGGCTACGAGCAGATGCGGCATCTTGGCGAGTTCGGCAATCACAGGCTCACCGCCAATGGTCTTGCCAAGGCAAAGTGCGAGTTTGAACCTGGTCTTGTCGAAATTCTCGGATGCGACCATCTCGCGAAGGTAGACAGTCTCTCGCGTCGTATTGGGCAATTCGATACCGATAGCATTGCGCCCGGGAACAACAGCCACACGAGCGGACAGTGCCGACATGGAGCGGGCGATGTCGTCGGCAAGACCGATGACACGCGAGGATTTCACGCCCGGCGCTGGTTCGAATTCATAGAGTGTGACGACCGGGCCGGGCCGCACATGGATGATCTCGCCGCGAATGCCGAAATCTTCCAGCACGCTTTCGAGAAGCCCGGCGTTCTGCTCGAGCGTTTCCTGCGAAATGGTGACGACATCATGCGTGACCGTTTCTTGCAACAGGGCTACCGGAGGCTTTTCGTACGTGCTGCGCGGGGCCGGAAAAATGCGGGGTTTAACGGGATCCGCTACCGCAATCTGCCGTGGAGGGAGCGGGGCTTGGACAGGTGC